>NZ_SJWV01000009.1:0-54597 GCF_004352695.1 Escherichia sp. KCJ4928 | reverse complement strand
ACATATAACTGAGGCGGGGAATTCAACCATTCCGGGAAATGTTATCCAGCGTTAAATTTTTCAAAAAACGTAACGGCAGATTTTTTCACTGCACTGAGAGGGGGGTGATGGCTTAACGGCGATATGTTCTGCTATTTAGCGTTTTTACTAGTGAGATAGTCCAGTTTCTGAAAAATAGCCAGTGTAATGTTTTGTAGGTCAATATTTGTTGCGTGTGTAAATTTAAATGATTTTAACCTGATTCTTGCAATGTTTTTACATTGCGACAGCATCGTGATCTTGATCACGAATGAATAGAAAATTTCGCTATTAAAAAAACAATTAACCTGCATTTTTGGTTATCCGCAAACGGATTACCTGATGATAACGCTAAGCAATGGCATCATTCACGTTAAAAAGATGTTTTAAAAGAGGATAAAGAAAGGTTATCAATGGGGTAATCGGTGTTACCCCTTTTCTTCAGATGTCAACTTTCTCTTTGTATTCACAAAGATCTTCAATAATACAAGAGCCACAGCGGGGCTTGCGGGCAATGCAGGTATAACGCCCGTGCAGGATCAACCAATGGTGGCAGTCGACTTTAAACTCTGCCGGAACCACTTTCAGTAGCTTTTCTTCTACCTGTTCGACGTTTTTCCCCGGCGCAAATTGAGTACGATTACAAACGCGGAAAATGTGCGTGTCGACAGCAATAGTCGGCCAGCCGAATGCAGTGTTTAATACGACGTTGGCTGTTTTACGACCTACGCCGGGCAGGGCTTCAAGCGCAGCACGATCTTCCGGAACCTCGCCATTATGCTGCTCCAGCAAGATACGGCAGGTTTTGATGATATTTTCTGCTTTGCTGTTATAAAGCCCAATCGTTTTGATATAGGTTTTCACCCCTTCAACGCCCAGTTCAAGCATCGCTGCAGGCGTATTCGCCACCGGGTAGAGTTTCGCCGTCGCCTTATTAACACTGACATCGGTCGCCTGAGCGGAAAGCAGTACGGCAATCAGCAATTCAAAAGGCGAACTGAAATTAAGCTCGGTGGTGGGATGAGGATTGTTCTCACGCAGGCGAGTGAGGATCTCCAGGCGTTTTGCTTTGTTCATCAGACATTCCCTGTTTCACCGTTTGGCAATGCACGTTCGGCAGTTGCTTCAGCACGGCGCTTTTTCATTCTTTCATCAATCAGGTATTTTCCTGCCAGCATCAGTCCCAGGCCAATAAATGCACCTGGAGGCAGCATCGCCAGCAGGAAAGGGGAGTCGGTGTGGAAAATTTCCACGCGTAATACTTTTGCCCAGCTACCTAACAGCGCATCTGCACCGTCAAACAATGTGCCATTGCCGATAATTTCGCGTAGTGAACCCAGCACGAACATGGCGCAGGTTGCGCCCATACCAATTGAAAAGCCGTCCAGTGCCGAAAGCGCCGGACCTTTTTTGGCGGCGAAGGCTTCAGCGCGGCCCACAACGATACAGTTAGTGACAATCAGCGGAATAAAAATCCCTAATGATTGATACAGGCCAAAGGCGTAGGCGTTGATCAGCATCTGTACAGCGCTGACCACCGAGGCGATGATCATCACGTAAATGGGAATGCGGATCTCGGCTGGCGTCCAGTGACGCAGCGTCGAAATGGTCAGGTTGGTCAGCGTCAGTACCAGCGTAGTCGCAAGTCCTAAACCCAGAGAGTTAGTGGCAGTGGACGTGACCGCCAACAGAGGACAAAGGCCGAGCAACTGGACCAGCGCAGAGTTGTTTTTCCACAACCCCTGAACAATAACGTCTTTAATTTCGCTCACGCTTTATTCTCCACAGGCAGGAAGTTGAGAAAGTTGTGCCGGTAACGTCTGAGCGTACAATCCGGCGCGTTTTACCGCATTAACCACCGCGCGGGGAGTAATCGTCGCGCCGGTGAACTGGTCGAAATCACCACCATCTTTCTTCACCGCCCAGTGCGCATCATCTGCACCACTGATTTTTTTACCCGCAAAATGGGTGATCCAGTCAGAAAGGCGCAGTTCGATTTTATCGCCAAGCCCTGGCGTTTCGTGGTGCTCTGTCACGCGCGTGCCAAGTACCGTGCCGTTAAAATCGGCTCCCACCAGCAGCTGAATCGCACCGGAATAGCCATCTGGCGCGGTTGCTTCCAGAACGGCGGCTACCGGTTTGTCATCCTGTTTGGCGATGTAAACCCGATGCTCACCTTTACCTAACTCTGGCGCAGTTACCAGATAGCAACTCTGTGCCAGCGCATTGTTATAGCGTTCGGCTGGCAGCACCTGATCAAATAATGCCTTTTGTTGCAGACTGGCCTGTTCAGCAATCGTCGTTTTGGTCATCTGGTTGATGGCCGCAGTTAACCCTGTTGAACCCGCTGCAAATAGCGCTAACGTAATGCCGTGTTTTCGGATAGTTTTCAGCATGGTTTACCCTTTGCGATGGCCGTAGACGCGCGGACGCGTGTAGTAATCGATCAGAGGAACCGTGATGTTCGCCAGCAGGACGGCAAAAGCCACGCCGTCAGGATAGCCGCCGAAACTGCGGATCAACCAGACTAATAAGCCCGCAAGCGCGCCGAAAATAAGACGACCACGATTGGTCGTAGAAGCGGTAACCGGGTCAGTCAAAATAAAGAATGCGCCGAGCATGGTCGCACCAGACAGCAGATGAATTTGCGGTGCTGCCAGTGTTTCTGGTGAGAACAACCAGCCCAACGTTGCGCATAACGCCAGCGTTACTAAGAAGCTGAGGGGAATATGCCAGCGAATCGCTTTCTGCCATAGCAACCACAGGCCGCCAGCCAGCCAGGCGAGATTTACCCATTGCCAACCAGCGCCCGCCAGAATACCGCTGTAGATCGGATATTGCATAATCTGTTCAACCGAATGACCGGCACGGACAGAGGTTTTAAATGTATCCAGCGGTGTCGCCTGACTAATGCCATCAATACCTAAGCGTAGTGTGTTCATATCACCACCACTGGCGGTATGCCCGCTGAAAATAACCTGTATGGCGTCGATAAAACCAGGGATGTTGACCGCAATTTCATGTGGCGGTAACCAGCTGGTCATCTGCACCGGGAAGGAGATCAGTAAGACCACATAACCAATCATTGCTGGATTAAACGGGTTTTGCCCCAGACCGCCATACAACTGTTTAGCGATGATCACCGCAAACACCGTACCCAGCACGACCATCCACCATGGCGCGAGGGGGGGAATACTTACCGCCAGCAATAAGCCTGTCAGCAATGCTGAGTTATCTTTCAACGTTGCGGCTACCGACTGCTTGCGTAGTTTGAGTACGAGAGCTTCGGCTAACAGAGCACTAACCGATGCCAACAGGATCTGAACGAGAGTACCCCAACCAAAAAACCACAGTTGCGCTGCGATTCCTGGCACGGCTGCGAGCAACACCAACAGCATAATGCGCGATGTCTGGCGCTGGTTATGGGTATAAGGGGAGCTAGCTATTCTGAATACCATTTAGTCCTCGTTTACAACCTTCTGCTGGGCGGCTTTTTTGGCCTGAGCGCGGGCAATAGCCGCGGCAACTGCCGCTTTGCGCGGATCAACCTGTTCTTCTGGTTCTGCGTTAGTCTGTTGCTGTTCCAGCTTGCGCGCTTTGGCACGGGCAATAGCGGCTTCGACGGCGGCTTTGCGCGGATCAACCTGTTCTTCTGGTTCCGCATTAGCCTGTTGCTGTTCCAGTTTGCGCGCTTTGGCTCGGGCAATAGCGGCTTCGACGGCGGCTTTGCGCGGATCAACCTGTTCTTCTGGTTCCGCATTAGACTGTTGCTGTTCCAGCTTGCGCGCTTTGGCACGGGCAATAGCGGCTTCGACGGCGGCTTTGCGCGGATCGACCTGTTCTTCTGGTTCCGCATTAGCCTGTTGCTGTTCCAGCTTGCGCGCTTTGGCACGGGCAATAGCGGCTTCGACGGCGGCTTTGCGCGGATCGACCTGTTCTTCTGGTTCCGCATTAGCCTGTTGCTGTTCCAGCTTGCGCGCTTTGGCGCGGGCGATAGCTGCTTCAACGGCAGTTTTACGTGGATCAGCAACGGTTGCTGCGTCGTTAGTTTGCTGCAGTTCTGCCTGTTTCGCTCTGACTTGCGCTTTACGGGCTTCCCGTGCTGCAATAATTGCACTGTTATCCGGGCGTTCGCCCGCTTTAATCACAATAGGCTGTGTAGCCTGGGCCTGTTTCTCTTTCACCCGCGCCAGAGCGGCAGCAATCGCATCTTTATCTTTGGCTGCAGGTTGAACGGCTGCGCTCTTATGTCGTTCAAGGCGAGCCGCTTTTTCGCGCTCCAGACGAGCCTGGCGCGCTTCGAAACGCGCTTTGGCTTCTGCGGCGCGCTTTTCTTCCTGACGAATAGCCGCAATTTCAGCTTTTTCCTGACGGAAATATTGCACCAGGGGAATATTGCTCGGGCAAACCCACGCGCAAGCCCCACATTCAATGCAATCAGCAATGTTATGCGTGGTAGCTTTATCGTGTTGCTGACCTTTGCTGAACCAGTACAACTGTTGCGGCAAAAGATCCGCAGGGCAGGCGTCAGCACAGGCGCTACACCGGATGCAGCTTTGTTCTTCCTGTGGTTCGCCAAGTTCATTGGCAGAGGGAGCCAACAGACAGTTGGTAATCTTTACGACCGGGACATCCAGCCATGGCAAGGTAAAGCCCATTAGCGGGCCACCCATAATCACCATTTGATCGGCAGAGGGGCAGAATCCGGCATCATTCAATAAATGACGCACTGGCGTCCCCAGCCGTGCCCAGACGTTGCCCGGGCGAGCGATTGCTTCGCCAGTCAGGGTTACAACACGCTCGGTAATCGGCTCGCCATCAATAACGGCACGTTTCACTGCATAAGCAGTGCCGACGTTTTGCATTAATACGCCGATATCGGATGAACGCCCGCCATGTGGAACCTGCTTCCCGGTCAGAATGTAGGTTAATTGTTTAGCACCGCCAGAAGGATATTTGGTTGGAATCACCCGCAGAGAAATATCGTTAGAGTCCGCCAGCACCGCGCGCAGCATGGAAATCGCCTGCGGTTTGTTATCTTCAATGCCGATAAGAATTTCGCGTGGCTGCAGAATATGCGCAAGAATGCGAATACCCTCTACGACCTGAGCCGCGCAATCCTGCATCAAACGGTCATCGGCGGTAATGTACGGCTCGCACTCAGCCGCGTTGATAATCAACGTTTCAATCTTATCTCCGCCACCCTGCAATTTAACGCCTGTCGGGAATCCTGCACCGCCCAGCCCGGCAACACCAAACTGATGTATGCGCTCGATTAACTCTTCGCGACTGCGAGTGCGATAATCGGCCCAGCCGTCGCGCGGGATCCAGCAGTCTTCACCATCGGCATCAATAATCACGCTTAATTCAGCTAAAGCTGAAGGATGAGCCGTAGAGTGGGGCGCAATAGCCGTAACGGTACCCGAGGTGGGCGCGTGAACAGGCAGCATTTTGCCGCGACCACGGGTAAGCGGCTGGCCGCGCAATACTTTATCGCCGACGCTAACGCACAACTCACCTTCAGCGCCAATATGCTGTTTCAGTGGAATAACAAAACGCTGCGCCAGTGGTACCTGGCGCAGGGGTGTACCGTTGGACTGGGTTTTCATCTCCGGTGGATGGATGCCGCCGTTGAAATCCCAGATTTTATTTTTTCTGAATGCAGAGAATAACTTAAGCATGGTGTTCCACGGGAATGATACGCACGGGAATGGTGTTCAGATCCCATTTCCAGGAGTCAGGTGTTTCTGCGACCGGTTGCAACGAGATGCAGTGCGTCGGGCACGGATCAACACATAAATTGCAGCCCGTACAGAGATCACTCATTACCGTATGCATGGCACGGGTAGCGCCAACGATGGCGTCTACCGGACAAGCCTGAATACATTTAGTGCAGCCAATACAGTTATTTTCATCAATAACCGCCACCATCCGCGCAGGCGTTAGCTCTTGCGCTTCGCCATCCAGCGGCTGCGGCTCGACATTAAGCAACTCGGCAATTTTTAGCATCACAGCTTCGCCACCTGGGGCGCAACGGTTGATTTTTTCACCGTTACAGCTGATGGCTTCCGCGTAGGGGCGACAGCCGGGATAACCGCACTGACCACACTGGCTCTGCGGTAAGATTTCGTCAATTTTCTCAACGACCGGATCGTCTTCCACCGCAAAACGGCGGGAGGCATAACCCAGAATGGCGCCAAACGCCAGGCCCAGCAGGCTCACGGCGGCAACGGCAATCCAGATAGCATTCATTACAACTTCACCAAACCACTAAAGCCCATAAAGGCCAGAGACATAAGACCTGCGGTAATTAACGCAATGGCATTACCGCGAAAAGGTGCCGGGACATCAGCCACAGCAAGGCGTTCGCGGATGGCGGCGAAGAGCACCATCACCAGCGAGAAACCGACAGCGGCGGAAAAACCGTACAGCGCCGACTGCAAGAAATTGTGCCCGAGATTGATATTCAGCAACGCCACGCCGAGCACTGCACAGTTGGTGGTGATAAGCGGCAAAAAAATCCCCAGCAGACGGTAAAGCACCGGGCTGGTTTTGCGCACCACCATCTCGGTGAACTGCACGACCACAGCAATCACCAGAATAAATGCCAGGGTGCGCAGGTAAATCAGATTAAGTGGGATCAAAATCCACGTATCGATAAGCCAGGCGCAAATAGACGCCAGCGTCATCACAAACGTTGTTGCCAGCCCCATGCCCATCGCGGTTTCCAGTTTTTTGGAAACCCCCATAAACGGACAGAGACCGAGAAACTTGACCAGTACAAAGTTATTGACCAGTACAGTTCCGACAAACAGTAACAGGTAGTCAGTCATTTTTCGGCCTGAAATAAAAAAGCCGCCTATTATCCGTTAATCCAGAGCAGGCGACAACAGGTTAACTGTAAGGTTATTACGGATTCACAAACGTCGCTTTTACCCGCGACGAGCGTTTGAAATAGGGGACGATCAATGCGGTTGCCAACAAAGTAAACAGCAACTGGCGAACGGCTATGCCATCTTCCACGGGTGAAAAAGCGAATGCTTTTACTGCCAGCAATACGGAAATAAGCAGCCAGATAATATAGTGTTTAGGAACACAACGCCGACGTTTAAAGAAAGCGATGGTCAACCACAGTGTGTAATACCACATGGCGATAGCGGTAATAAAAGAAACGCCCCATAAGATTTGTGTCGTCAGTGCTTGTCCGCCGAGCGTTTGAAATGTTTGCGGAGAAGATAACGCAGCGGTATACAGCAACAACGCCAGCGTCGTACTCAACAGAGCGACTAAAAGCCAGGCCAACGGGCCAAGCAACCAGCCTCCAATACGTTGTGGCGTTGTGGTGGTCATAGGTTCTCCAGAATAGCGACGCAAACAGGCAAATCTAATTTTAGGGGCGTTATTATAAGGCTTTTATAACCGATCGCTACTTTCTTTATTGGACATAGTGCCAGACGGACTTCGGTACCTGGCCGAGGTCAAACAAACGCCCGCCAGAAACCAGCTCTGCGCGACGGTGATCGGCAGCACGATACATATTGATCAGTTCCTGATCGTCCGTCAGGGTGTAATTAAGATGGTCGTAGAGTTTTTCCAGACTTTCGAGTGAACTGATTTTGCGAAATTTTAATAAGTAGTCCTGAACAGTCATAAAAGGTCCATAAAATAATTAATACCAAAGGGGTAGGTATTATTAGTGATGATAAAATTTCACCAAAAGTGAACGCTTGTGTTATTACAATAATAAGAATGCGCTGATGGCAAATATTCAGGGATGAAAAACTGCTCTGAAAAGAGTAACGCGCTTTACTATCCCTGACAATCACCAACAACATCGAACAAGATAATAAATTCCTGGTTTAATATCCGACAAGTGAAAACATGCACCCGGACGGGCAGCATGTCGCTCCACAAGTGCAGAGCTTACTTGTGTTGTACCGAAGCACTCTGTTCAGGTGGCTGATAGTTGTCAATGTGACTCGCCACGCCAAGAAGAATGACTGAAACGACAAGAACGATCCAACCTGTTAATTCAATAAGACGATTCATTACAGCCCACATCTCTCTTGATTGATCCATTAACTTCAGGGGGTAAATGTTACTTAGCAATAATAGCTCCAGCAAGATTTTTACTGAGGTTTTTGCGATATTTAGCTTTTGTCGTTGGAAAATTCGCTATTTTTTTGACTTAAGTTAAACAACATCCCTTATTGCTGGCAGGTTATTAAACTGTTGAGCGTGGGTAAAGGATAGTGTCAAATAGCCATCATACTTCAATGAGAGGCAATGACATGAGCGACAACATCCGTGTTGGGTTGATTGGGTATGGTTATGCGAGCAAAACCTTCCATGCGCCCCTGATTGCGGGCACGCCCGGGCTGGAACTGGCGGTAATCTCCAGCAGTGATGAAACAAAAGTAAAAGCCGAGTGGCCAACGGTTACGGTTGTCTCTGAGCCGAAGCATCTGTTTAACGATCCCAACATAGACCTGATTGTCATTCCTACACCCAACGATACCCATTTCCCGTTAGCCAAAGCGGCGCTTGAGGCGGGTAAACATGTGGTCGTTGATAAACCCTTTACCGTGACACTGTCACAAGCGCGAGAGCTGGATGCGCTGGCAAAAAGCCTGGGGCGTGTGCTGTCTGTATTCCATAACCGTCGCTGGGATAGCGATTTCTTGACGCTAAAAGGTTTACTCGCGGAAGGCGTGCTGGGTGAAGTTGCTTACTTTGAGTCTCATTTTGACCGCTTCCGTCCGCAGGTGCGCGATCGTTGGCGTGAACAGGGCGGCCCAGGCAGCGGTATCTGGTACGATTTAGCACCACATCTTCTTGATCAGGCCATTACGCTTTTTGGTTTACCGGTCAGCATGACGGTAGATTTGGCACAGTTACGGCCCGGAGCGCAGTCGACCGATTATTTCCACGCCATCTTGTCCTATCCACAGCGGCGAGTCATTTTACACGGTACCATGCTGGCAGCCGCTGAGTCAGCACGGTATATCGTGCATGGATCCCGAGGCAGTTATGTGAAATATGGCCTCGATCCACAGGAAGAACGTCTGAAAAATGGCGAGCGTCTACCGCAGGAAGACTGGGGCTACGATATGCGTGATGGCGTACTTACCCGCGTGGAAGGTGAGGAACGTGTCGAAGAAACGCTGTTGACGGTGCCTGGGAATTATCCGGCTTACTATGCGGCTATTCGTGATGCGTTAAATGGCGATGGTGAAAATCCGGTTCCGGCAAGCCAGGCAATCCAGGTAATGGAGTTGATTGAGCTGGGCATCGAATCCGCCAAACATCGCGCGACTTTGTGCCTTGCATGAAAAATGGATGGTGCAATTTGCACCATCCATTTTGTTACTTCGCGGCGACTTTTTCTCGCAGTGCGCGTTTTTCCTCAGCGCTGAGGAAAGCCATTTCCAGACCATTAATCTGTGCCTGGCGGATTTGCTCGCGGGATAACCCAGCAGCTGGCGCGGCAACGGTATATTCGTGAATGATATCCACTCCCTGTACGCCGGGATCGTCAGTGTTAATGCTGGCACGAATGCCATGCTCAAGGAACGTTTTCAGCGGATGTGCAGCCAGCTCTGCTACGGTGCTGGTCTGAATATTGGAGGTCAGACAGGATTCAATACCAATTTGTTGCTCGGCGAGAAAATCCATCAGCGCCCGATCTTCAATGGCTTTTACGCCATGTCCAATACGCTCCGCACCCAGTTCACGAATCGCCTGCCAGATGCTTTCCGGCCCGGCAGCTTCGCCTGCATGGACGGTAATATGCCAGCCCGCATCACGCGCGCGGTTGAAGTGAGAAAGGAACAGACTTCCCGGGAAACCAAGTTCATCACCGGCTAAATCAAGTGCGGTAATCTGGTCACGGTGGGCTAAAAAGGCCTCCAGCTCTTGCTGACAGGCGGCTTCGCCGAAGGTCCGGCTCATAATGCCGATAAGCTTCGCCTGCACACCAAAGGTGCGGCAACCTTCACGTACGCCATCGATCACCGCTTCGACAACACCCGCTACAGGCAGCTGATGTGCCATTGCCATGTAGCCTGGTGAAAAACGCAGCTCGACATAGTGCAGGCCGTGACGGGCTGCATCTTCAATGTTTTCAAATGCCACGCGGCGACAGGCATCAAGAGAGGCGAGAACTTTAACGCCCCAGTCAAGTTTGGTCAGAAAGCTCACCAGATCGGGTTCGTTGGCAATGACCTGAACGTGGGGAATCAGTGTTTCCAGGGATTGTGCAGGAAGCGAGATATTATACTGGCGGCCAAGTTCAAGAATGGTCTGGGGACGAATGTTGCCATCAAGGTGGCGATGGATATCAGTTAATGGCAGGGTGGTATCAATCATGGTCGCACTCTTTTTCTGAATATAAAAGTGCGCACCATTATAAAAACAAAGCAGGGTAAAAATCCACGATTGCGCAACGATTTTTTACGTTGCGCAATTGGGGTTAGCGAACAGCGCGGATGGCGTTTATTAATCCAGCCACACCTTTTTCCAGTTTCGAACGTGGGCAGCCGGCATTGAGACGGACAAAACCACGACCTTCTTCACCATAGGTATACCCCGGCATGATCGCGACTTTTTCTTGCTCGATAAGCGCTTTTTGCAACGCGTTGTCGTCAATATTCAACGGACGTAGATCAAGCCAGGCCAGATAAGTGGATTGCGGGATCTGCCAGTTGAGTTCAGGAAACGCGGCGTTCATTTTATCTGAGATATACGTCAGGTTATCTTTCAGATAGACGCGTAAGGCATCCAGCCACGGTGCACCTTGCTGATAGGCGGCGATATGGGCAGTTAACGCCAGTACCGAAGGGGAAGAAAGCCCATCACGTCCTTTCAGTGCCGATAAATAGGCATCACGGCTGCTGCTATTTTCTATAATCCCGTAAGCACCGGTCAGCGCGGGAATATTGAAACTTTTCGAGCCCGACGTCAGCAACGCCCAGTCTCCCCGCGCCACATTACTCCAGGGAATATGCGGCTGCTCGCCCCAGACCATATCCATATGGATTTCATCGGAAATAACCCGCACACCATGACGCTCGCACAGGTCAGCCATGATCTCCAGCTCATCGCACGTCCACACTTTCCCGGTAGGATTCTGTGGGCTACACAGGAGCATAATTTTACATTCTGGTTTCGCCAACACGGCTTCCAGCTTGCCCATATCGCAAAACCAGTCGTCAGCCTGCTTCTCTAAAGCAACGGGCATTACTGTGCGCTGGTTACCTTCAATGGCCTTGTAAAATGCGTCATAGGCGGGCGTGTGGATCACCACGCCTTCACCTGTTTCAGACCACTGACGAATCAGTTCTGAAACCATATAGATGACAGAAGGGCCATACACCACCGTCTGCGTATCAATTGCGGTGTAATGCTGGGTGGAAAACCAGTGGGCAATAGCCGCGAGAAACTCATCGTTTTTCCAGCGGCTGTAGCCAAATACGCCGTGCATCAGGCGCTGATTCAGCGCCTCGATAATGCAGGGGGCAGTGGCAAAATCCATGTCTGAAATCGTGAACGGTAACAGGTCAGCAGTGCCGAAACGGTCAGCGACATAATCCCACTGTGTACACCATGTGCCATGACGATCCACGACCTTTGAAAAATCGAACATATCTTATCCTTATGCCTGGACAGTATGCATCAGACCGGCCATTTCATCTTTTACTGACTGAACTTGTGGCCCGATAACAACCTGCAGGTTATGTTGATTAAGTTCTACTACGCCAATTGCCCGATTGTCCTTCAGTGCCTGCACATTAACAAGCGACATATCTTTCACAGACAAACGCAGACGGGTAATGCAGTTATCGAGGCTGACAATATTGTCGGCACCGCCTAATGCTTCGAGGATTGCAGGAACGTTGTAACCTGATTTACCCGGCGCACCGGCAACGGCTTTTTCGATTGAGCTGGCAACTTCGCTATCGCGCCCCGGGGTTTTCAGATTGAAGCGGGTGATAGCGAAACGGAAGATGACGTAGTAAACGACAAACCAGATTGCCGCCACCACTGGCACCATGTACCACTTGGTTGACAGACCATGCAAAATACCGAACACCACGAAGTCGATGATATTGCCGTCGGTATTACCGATGGTGACGCCGAGCACAGACATGACGGTGAAGCCGAGGCCGGTTAACAGCGCGTGGATGACATACAGAACTGGCGCTACGAACAGGAACAGGAATTCCAGCGGTTCGGTAGTGCCGCCAACGACGCAGGCGATCAGGCCAGAAATCAGCAGACCTTTAATTTTATGGCGATTTTCCGGGCGCGCGCAGTGATACATAGCTAACGCTGCACCCGGCAGACCGCCGAGAAACGCAGGCATTTTACCTTGCGAAAGGAAACGCGTGGCGCTTTCAGAAAAACCGTGAGTGGTCGGGCAACTCAATTGCGCCTGGAAGATGGTCAGTGCGCCGCTGACGGTTTGACCGCAGACTTCCTGCGTGCCGCCTGCGTCGGTAAAGCGAATTAATGCTACCAGAATGTGATGCAGACCAAACGGCAACAGCAGACGTTCACCGGTACCAAACAGCATCGGTCCGAAATCACCCGCGCTGTTTATCATATGGCCCAAGCCGCTAATACCCATGGCGAAAATCGGCCAGACTAATGGAATCACCAGGCCGACAAGGCCCATCACCAGCGAGGAGATAATTGGTACGAAGCGCGTACCGCCGAAGAATGCCAGCGCATCCGGCAGGCGGATATTATGGAAACGCTCATGCAGCATCCAGACGATAATACCGGCGATCACCGCACCGAGGATCCCGGTATCGATCGACTGGATCCCAAGAATGCTCTGGATGTTATTGGCTTTCAGAACCGCGGCATCCGTGGTTGGCAGAATGCCTTTATTGGTCAACCAGAAGTTTACCGCGAGGTTCATTACCGCATAACCGACGAAGCCAGCGAATGCCGCTACGCCTTTATTTTCGCGTGCCAGGCCCAGCGGGATGGCGATACAGAACATGGCAGGCAGGAAACTAAAAGCAAACGAGCCAATCTTACTCATCCAGGTAAAGATAGCCTGCAACACGGGGTTGCCCAGGACCGGGATCAGGGTTATGACATCATGGCTGCTAAGAGAACTACCAATGCCGAGCATAATGCCGCAGAACGACAATAATGCCACGGGTAACATGAAGGTTTTGCCTAACTGCTGGAAGAACTCCCACAGCGTGACTTTCGGTGCTGTTTTCGCCGTCATAAAACGACTCCTCGTAGAGAACAATCTGGATTCAGTAAATTGCGCGAGAAGATAAAACGTTTTATCAAATTTTAGTGAGGCATAAATCACATTACGCAACGATAATAGCGGGTATAAGATAAATAAAAGGTAAAACGTTTTATCTGTCACATAATCAGGGAGTAGGTCATCTGCATGGCTACCGCCAAAAAAATAACCATTCATGATGTTGCGCTGGCTGCGGGCGTGTCGGTAAGTACCGTTTCGCTGGTGCTTAGTGGCAAAGGGCGAATCTCTACCGCCACAGGAGAACGCGTTAACGCCGCCATTGAAGAGCTGGGATTTGTGCGCAATCGCCAGGCGTCGGCGCTGCGCGGCGGGCAAAGCGGCGTCATTGGTTTGATCGTCCGTGATTTATCTGCGCCGTTTTACGCCGAATTGACGGCCGGATTGACGGAAGCTCTGGAAGCGCAGGGACGGATGGTTTTTTTGCTTCACGGCGGTAAAGACGGCGAGCAGCTGGCACAGCGGTTTTCACTGTTACTGAATCAGGGTGTGGATGGTGTGGTAATTGCCGGGGCTGCAGGAAGCAGCGATGACCTGCGACGGATGGCAGAAGAAAAAGCTATCCCGGTGATTTTCGCTTCCCGTGCCAGTTATCTTGATGATGTTGATACGGTTCGCCCGGACAACATGCAGGCTGCACAGTTGTTGACGGAGCATCTCATTCGCAATGGGCATCAGCGGATCGCCTGGCTGGGAGGGCAAAGTTCCTCATTAACCCGTGCAGAACGGGTGGGGGGCTATTGTGCAACTCTACTAAAATTTGGCCTGCCGTTTCACAGCGATTGGGTGCTGGAGTGCACATCCAGCCAGAAGCAAGCCGCGGAAGCTATCACGGCGCTTTTACGTCATAACCCGACCATCAGTGCTGTGGTTTGCTATAACGAAACTATTGCGATGGGGGCATGGTTTGGTTTGCTCAAAGCAGGGCGGCAAAGCGGGGAAAGCGGAGTCGATCGTTACTTTGAGCAACAAGTTTCGCTGGCGGCATTTACCGATGCGACACCAACCACACTTGATGATATACCCGTTACCTGGGCCAGCACGCCTGCGCGGGAACTTGGTACCACACTTGCGGATCGCATGATGCAAAAAATCACCCATGAAGAGACGCATTCACGCAATCTTATTATTCCCGCCCGGCTCATTGCGGCGAAATAATCCTCTCTTTATCTGCTATACCTGGTAGTGTCCTTTCCTCAAGGTTAATGATAAAAAATGTGGCACACAGGCGGTGCCTTTTATTTTTACTGAAGTTCACAGGAGGTTTATGTGTTTAATTCTGACAACCTGAGACTCGACGGAAAATGCGCCATCATCACAGGTGCGGGTGCAGGTATTGGTAAAGAAATCGCCATTACATTCGCGACAGCTGGCGCATCTGTGGTGGTCAGTGATATTAACGCCGACGCAGCTAACCATGTTGTAGACGAAATTCAACAACTGGGTGGTCAGGCATTTGCCTGCCGTTGTGATATTACTTCCGAACAGGAACTCTCTGCACTGGCAGACTTTGCCGTCAGTAAGCTGGGTAAAGTTGATATCCTGGTTAACAACGCCGGTGGCGGTGGTCCTAAACCGTTTGATATGCCAATGGCAGATTTTCGCCGTGCTTATGAACTGAATGTGTTTTCTTTTTTCCATCTGTCACAACTTGTTGCGCCAGAAATGGAAAAAAATGGCGGTGGCGTTATTCTGACCATCACTTCTATGGCGGCAGAAAATAAAAATATAAACATGACTTCCTATGCATCATCTAAAGCTGCGGCCAGTCATCTGGTCAGAAATATGGCATTTGACCTGGGTGAAAAAAATATTCGGGTGAATGGCATTGCGCCGGGGGCAATATTAACCGATGCCCTGAAATCCGTTATTACACCAGAAATTGAACAAAAAATGTTACAGCACACGCCGATCAGACGTCTGGGCCAACCGCAAGATATTGCTAACGCGGCGCTGTTCCTTTGCTCGCCTGCAGCCAGCTGGGTAAGCGGACAAATTCTCACCGTCTCCGGTGGTGGGGTACAGGAGCTCAATTAATACACTAACGAACCGGTAAACAGCCGTATGTGTTGTTTACCGGGATAGCGTGTGCAATTCATCAACGTCTCTGCTAAACAACTGGCAGCCAAATCACGGCTATTGGTTAACCAATAGCTGGATGAAAAGCATACGAATAGAGTGTGCCTTCGCACTATTCAACAGCAATGATAGGCGCTCACCTGACAACGCGGTAAACTAGTTATTCACGCTAACTATAATGGTTTAATGATGGATAACATGCAGACTGAAGCACAACCGACACGGACCCGGATCCTCAATGCTGCCAGAGAGATTTTTTCAGAAAATGGATTTCACAGTGCCTCGATGAAAGCCATCTGTAAATCCTGCGCCATTAGTCCCGGGACGCTCTATCACCATTTCATCTCCAAAGAAGCCTTGATTCAGGCGATTATCTTACAGGACCAGGAGAGGGCGCTGGCCCGTTTCCGGGAACCGATTGAAGGGATTCATTTTGTTGACTATATGGTCGAGTCTATTGTCTCTCTCACCCATGAAGCCTTTGGGCAACGGGCGCTGGTGGTCGAAATTATGGCGGAAGGGATGCGTAACCCACAGGTCGCCGCCATGCTTAAAAATAAGCATATGACGATCACTGAATTTGTTGCCCAGCGGATGCGTGATGCCCAGCAAAAAGGCGAGATAAGCCCAGACATCAACACGTCAATGACTTCACGTTTACTGCTGGATCTGACCTACGGTGTACTGGCCGATATCGAAGCGGAAGATCTGGCGCGTGAAGCGTCGTTTGCTCAGGGATTACGCGCGATGATTGGCGGTATCTTAACCGCATCCTGATCCTCTCATTTCGCGGGCTGGTGATAACTGTGCCCGCGTTTCATACTTTAATTTCCCTGTACAAAATACAATCTAGCCGGGATCGGAGAATTCCCCCCCAAAAATATTCACCGTAGCCATATGTCATGAGAGTTTATCGTTCCCAATATACTCGAACGAACGTTCGGTTGCTTATTTTATGGCTTCTGTCAACGCCGTTTTAAAGATTAATGCGATCAATATCACGCTGTGGGTATTGCAGTTTTTGGTTTTTTGATCGCGGTGTCAGTTCTTTTTATTTCCATTTCTCTTCCATGGGTTTCTCACAGATAACTGTGTGCAACACAGAATTGGTTAACTAATCAGATTAAAGGTTGACCAGTATTTTTATCTTAATGAGGAGTCCCTTATGTTACGTCCTGTAGAAACCCCAACCCGTGAAATCAAAAAACTCGACGGCCTGTGGGCATTCAGTCTGGATCGCGAAAACTGTGGAATTGATCAGCGTTGGTGGGAAAGCGCGTTACAAGAAAGCCGGGCAATTGCTGTGCCAGGCAGTTTTAACGATCAGTTCGCCGATGCAGATATTCGTAATTATGCGGGCAACGTCTGGTATCAGCGCGAAGTCTTTATACCGAAAGGTTGGGCAGGCCAGCGTATCGTGCTGCGTTTCGATGCGGTCACTCATTACGGCAAAGTGTGGGTCAATAATCAGGAAGTGATGGAGCATCAGGGCGGCTATACGCCATTTGAAGCCGATGTCACGCCGTATGTTATTGCCGGGAAAAGTGTACGTATCACCGTTTGTGTGAACAACGAACTGAACTGGCAGACTATCCCGCCGGGAATGGTGATTACCGACGAAAACGGCAAGAAAAAGCAGTCTTACTTCCATGATTTCTTTAACTATGCCGGGATCCATCGCAGCGTAATGCTCTACACCACGCCGAACACCTGGGTGGACGATATCACCGTGGTGACGCATGTCGCGCAAGACTGTAACCACGCGTCTGTTGACTGGCAGGTGGTGGCCAATGGTGATGTCAGCGTTGAACTGCGTGATGCGGATCAACAGGTGGTTGCAACTGGACAAGGCACTAGCGGGACTTTGCAAGTGGTGAATCCGCACCTCTGGCAACCGGGTGAAGGTTATCTCTATGAACTGTGCGTCACAGCCAAAAGCCAGACAGAGTGTGATATCTACCCGCTTCGCGTCGGCATCCGGTCAGTGGCAGTGAAGGGCGAACAGTTCCTGATTAACCACAAACCGTTCTACTTTACTGGCTTTGGTCGTCATGAAGATGCGGACTTGCGTGGCAAAGGATTCGATAACGTGCTGATGGTGCACGACCACGCATTAATGGACTGGATTGGGGCCAACTCCTACCGTACCTCGCATTACCCTTACGCTGAAGAGATGCTCGACTGGGCAGATGAACATGGCATCGTGGTGATTGATGAAACTGCTGCTGTCGGCTTTAACCTCTCTTTAGGCATTGGTTTCGAAGCGGGCAACAAGCCGAAAGAACTGTACAGCGAAGAGGCAGTCAACGGGGAAACTCAGCAAGCGCACTTACAGGCGATTAAAGAGCTGATAGCGCGTGACAAAAACCACCCAAGCGTGGTGATGTGGAGTATTGCCAACGAACCGGATACCCGTCCGCAAGGTGCACGGGAATATTTCGCGCCACTGGCGGAAGCAACGCGTAAACTCGACCCGACGCGTCCGATCACCTGCGTCAATGTAATGTTCTGCGACGCTCACACCGATACCATCAGCGATCTCTTTGATGTGCTGTGCCTGAACCGTTATTACGGATGGTATGTCCAAAGCGGCGATTTGGAAACGGCAGAGAAGGTACTGGAAAAAGAACTTCTGGCCTGGCAGGAGAAACTGCATCAGCCGATTATCATCACCGAATACGGCGTGGATACGTTAGCCGGGCTGCACTCAATGTACACCGACATGTGGAGTGAAGAGTATCAGTGTGCATGGCTGGATATGTATCACCGCGTCTTTGATCGCGTCAGCGCCGTCGTCGGTGAACAGGTATGGAATTTCGCCGATTTTGCGACCTCGCAAGGCATATTGCGCGTTGGCGGTAACAAGAAAGGGATCTTCACTCGCGACCGCAAACCGAAGTCGGCGGCTTTTCTGCTGCAAAAACGCTGGACTGGCATGAACTTCGGTGAAAAACCGCAGCAGGGAGGCAAACAATGAATCAACAACTCTCCTGGCGCACCATCGTCGGCTACAGCCTCGGTGACGTCGCCAATAACTTCGCCTTCGCAATGGGGGCGCTCTTCCTATTGAGTTACTACACCGACGTCGCTGGCGTCGGTGCCGCTGCGGCGGGCACCATGCTGTTACTGGTGCGGGTATTCGATGCCTTCGCCGACGTCTTTGCCGGACGAGTGGTGGACAGTGTGAATACCCGCTGGGGAAAATTCCGCCCGTTTTTACTCTTCGGTACTGCGCCGTTAATGATCTTCAGCGTGCTGGTATTCTGGGTACCGACCGACTGGAGCCATAGCAGCAAAGTAGTGTATGCATATTTGACCTACATGGGCCTCGGGCTTTGCTACAGCCTGGTGAATATTCCTTATGGTTCACTTGCTACCGCGATGACCCAACAACCACAATCCCGCGCCCGTCTGGGCGCGGCTCGCGGGATTGCCGCTTCATTAACCTTTGTCTGCCTGGCATTTCTGATAGGACCGAGCATTAAGAACTCCAGCCCGGAAGAGATGGTGTCGGTATACCATTTCTGGACGATTGTGCTGGCGATTGCCGGAATGGTGCTTTACTTCATCTGCTTCAAATCGACGCGTGAGAATGTGGTACGTATCGTGGCGCAGCCGTCATTGAAGATCAGTCTGCAAACCCTGAAACGGAATCGCCCGCTGTTTATGTTGTGCATCGGTGCGCTGTGTGTGCTGATTTCGACCTTCGCGGTCAGCGCCTCGTCGTTGTTCTACGTGCGCTATGTGTTAAATGATACCGGGCTGTTCACTGTGCTGGTACTGGTGCAAAACCTGGTTGGTACTGTGGCATCGGCACCGCTGGTGCCGGGGATGGTCGCGAGGATCGGTAAAAAGAATACCTTCCTGATTGGCGCTTTGCTGGGAACCTGCGGTTATCTGCTATTCTTCTGGGTTTCCGTCTGGTCACTGCCGGTGGCGTTGGTTGCGTTGGCCATCGCTTCAATTGGTCAGGGCGTTACTATGACTGTGATGTGGGCACTGGAAGCTGATACCGTAGAATACGGTGAATACCTGACCGGCGTGCGAATTGAAGGGCTCACCTATTCACTATTCTCATTTACCCGTAAATGCGGTCAGGCAATCGGAGGTTCAATTCCTGCCTTTATTTTGGGATTAAGCGGATATATCGCCAATCAGGTGCAAACGCCGGAAGTTATTATGGGCATCCGCACATCAATTGCCTTAGTACCTTGCGGATTTATGCTACTGGCATTCGTTATTATCTGGTTTTATCCGCTCACGGATAAAAAATTCAAAGAAATCGTGGTTGAAATTGATAATCGTAAAAAAGTGCAGCAGCAATTAATCAGCGATATCACTAATTAATATTCAATAAAAATAATCAGAACATCAAAGGTGCAACTATGAGAAAAATAGTGGCCATGGCCGTTATTTGCCTGACGGCTGCCTCTGGCCTTACCTCTGCTTATGCGGCGCAACTGGCTGACGATGAAGCGGGACTACGCATCAGACTGAAAAACGAATTGCGCAGGGCGGATAAGCCCAGTGCTGGCGCGGGAAGAGATATTTACGCATGGGTACAGGGAGGATTGCTCGATTTCAATAGTGGTTATTATTCCAATATTATTGGCGTTGAAGGCGGGGCGTATTATGTTTATAAATTAGGTGCTCGTGCTGATATGAGTACCCGGTGGTATCTTGATGGTGATAAAAGTTTTGGCTTTGCCCTGGGGGCAGTAAAAATAAAACCCAGTGAAAATAGCCTGCTTAAATTAGGTCGCTTCGGGACGGATTATAGTTATGGTAGCTTACCTTATCGTATTCCGTTAATGGCTGGCAGTTCGCAACGTACATTACCGACAGTTTCTGAAGGAGCATTAGGTTATTGGGCTTTAACACCAAATATTGATCTGTGGGGAATGTGGCGTTCACGAGTATTTTTATGGACTGATTCAACAACCGGTATTCGTGATGAAGGGGTGTATAACAGCCAGACGGGAAAATACGATAAACATCGCGCACGTTCTTTTTTAGCCGCCAGTTGGCATGATGATACCAGTCGCTATTCTCTGGGGGCATCGGTACAGAAAGATGTTTCCAATCAGATACAAAGTATTCTCGAGAAAAGCATACCGCTCGACCCGAATTATACGTTGAAAGGGGAGTTGCTCGGCTTTTACGCGCAGCTCGAAGGTTTAAGTCGTAATACCAGCCAGCCCAATGAAACGGCGTTGGTTAGTGGACAATTGACCTGGAATGCGCCGTGGGGAAGCGTATTTGGCAGTGGTGGTTATTTGCGCCATGCAATGAATGGTGCCGTGGTGGATACCGACATTGGCTATCCCTTTTCATTAAGTCTTGATCGTAACCGTGAAGGAATGCAGTCCTGGCAATTGGGCGTCAACTATCGTTTAACGCCGCAATTTACACTGACATTTGCACCGATTGTGACTCGCGGCTATGAATCCAGTAAACGAGATGTGCGGATTGAAGGCATGGGTATCTTAGGTGGTATGAACTATCGGGTCAGCGAAGGGCCGTTACAAGGGATGAATTTCTTTCTTGCTGCCGATAAAGGGCGGGAAAAGCGCGATGGCAGTACGCTGGGCGATCGCCTGAATTACTGGGATGTGAAAATGAGTATTCAGTATGACTTTATGCTGAAGTAAGAAATAACGCCGGAGAGAAAAACCTCCGGCGTTTCAGATTGTTGACAAAGTGCGCGTTTTTTATGCCGGATGCGGCGTAAACGCCTTATCCAGCCTACAAAAACTCATAAATTCAAAGTGTTGCAGGTAAAGGTAGGCCTGATAAGCGTAGCGCATCAGGCAATCTCTGGTTTGTTTTCAGATGAAAACGCCGGAGTGAAAATTCTCCGGCGTTTTGGTCGTGAATTACTGCTGCGGAATTGCCGGTACAGCCGGAACGTTAAGAGCTGGCATCGCAAACATGCCAACAAAATCTTCTAACGACATTTTCTGCCCATTTAACGTTATCTGACCGTTAGCATATTGCAGGCTGGTGGTGATGGTATTGTCCTGCAAGGTGGTCAGACGGAACATCTGCCCCATTGCTGATGCACCTTCAACTTGCTGTTTCGCCAGTTTTTTCGCTTGATCTTCCTGATAACCTTCCAGCTTCGCTACCTGAGTCATAAACTCAGTTGCCATATCCACCGGAATGGTCAGTTTCGCATCCAGAGATTTAACCGAGCGGTCCACTTCCTGCGCCAGCGTTTGCGGCGCTTCTTTAGTCGTTGCCGGATCTTTCAGGAACAGCGACAGATTCAGCGCACTTTCACCCTGACTGTTTTTCCAGCTTAGCGGCGCGATAGTAATCACCGGATCGCCTTTCAACATCAGCGGCAGGGCGCTAAAGAAGGCTTCCGTCACTTTCTCCTGATAAAGTTCGGGATTGTTGGCAATTTCTGGCTGTGCCAGCAGCGCCTGAGTTTGCGCGTTATATTGCTGGCTAAACTGATGCCAGGCTTCACCATCAATCTGGCCGACTTTTAAAGTCAGCTTGCCGCTGCCCAGATCCTGATTCTGTACCTTCAGGCTGTTTAGCGAGTAATCCAGTTGGCTATTGATCGTTTTACCATCATTGACCAGATCCGATTTACCGCTGATCTCCATGCCTTCCAGCAGTGCCAGTTCTTTGCCTTCCACCGAAATGGTCATTTTTTCCAGTGACAGTTTTTGGTTTCCTACGCGCTCACCAAAACTTGCCAGCGTGCTGGAACCGTCGGTTTTCAGATTATTAAAGGTCAACTGCACTTTCTGGTTGTATTCGTTAACTGCGTCTATCCGACCACTTTGCGCCTCCCCGGAAAGGGAGATAGCTTTGCCGTCTCTGTCCGCATTTAACTGGAACTCGCCGCCGCTAAAGGCGACTTTTTCATCCTTTTGCTCGTAATTCAGTGGCTTGAGCGAAATATCGGAACTGGAATCACCGCTGTAACCAATGCGCGAGTTAATCTCAAAAGGCGTTTCACCTTTTGCCATATCAAACAGTGGTTTGCTTACTTCGTTATTAACCAGCGTGGTTTGAATTGATGCCATCGACGGGATCAGGTTCAGTTTTTTAAGCTGGGCAAGCGGGAAGGGACCATGATCAACCGATTCGTTGAAGATGACGCTCTGACCGCTTTTAATCCACGGATTTTCTTTCCCGGCAATGGGTTTCACCAACAGTTGCAGCTGACTGCTGAATACGCCGCGATGATAGTTTTGATAACTCACTTCCAGGTTGGATTCAGGAGCGGTCAGTTTGAGTTGCGCGTTCGCCTGCGCGACCATGTCTTCGAGATGGGTTTCAATCTTCTTGCCTGTATACCATGCGCCGCCTGTCCAGACTACGCCTAGCGCAACAATGACGCCTACCGCTACCAGCGATTTATTCATAATGATTATCCATAAAATGAAATCAGGCGGACTGGCCGCCTGAAGGTGTTATAAGCCTTTAATAAGCTTAGCAAGAGATGTTAATTTTTTCAGTAAGCTCTTACAGCTTGTTGTAAACACGCGCTAAACGGCCGTGGCCTTTGACAGTCACCGGTGATTCGTTGGCGGCAATAAACGCTGATTCACCCGGTTTAAGCTGTAACTGCTGAGAACCTTTCCACAACGTTGCATCGCCTTCGACGCAGAACAAAATGGCGGCACTCTGCTGGCTAATGGTGGTTTCTTTATCACTAAGGTCATGCAGCGAGAAGGCAAAATCATCCACTGGAATCGGGAAGTCCAGTTCTGCACCTTGTTTCACCGGCTGGGTCAACAACTGGTTAGCCGGTTTGGCTTCGAATTTCACATTGGCAACCAGTTCCGGAATATCAATGTACTTAGGCGTCAGACCCGCACGCAGCACGTTATCGGAGTTCGCCATCACTTCCAGCGCCACGCCTTGCAGGTAAGCGTGCGGTGTTTCAGCGAACAGGAACATCGCTTCGCCAGGATTCAATTTCACCACATTCAGTAACAGCGGGGAGAACAGGCCGCTGTCTTCCGGGTAAAATTCAGAAATTAAACGAATCGTTTGCCACGGTTCACCCTGCTGACTGTCGAGCGCCGATTTTAAAATCGCCAGCGCGCGGGATTTTTCTTCACCCTGCATATTCAACAGGCTGGCGAACAGTTCGCTTAAACGTTCGGCATTAGGCTGTTGTAAAAAGTGAGCAATTGCCGGATGTGCACCTGCGACTGGCTGGAGTAGGGAGACAATCTCGGAAAACTCACGAAACGCGTTCATCGCAAGGAAAGGCGTCAGCGCAAAAACCAGCTCCGGCTTGTGGTTAGGATCTTTATAGTTACGCTCGGCAGCATCCATCGGGATACCTGCGGCATTTTCTTTGGCAAAACCGATTTCAGAATTGCGTTTGTTTGGATGAACCTGAATGGAGAGCGGCTGTGCTGCGCATAATACTTTGAACAGGAAAGGCAGTTCGCCAAAGCGTTTGGCAACGGCCTCTCCGAGCAGAGTCGATTTATTACTCTCAATCACATCACGCAGTGAAACGATATCTCCGGCGGCATTCTGCACCCGTGAACTGCTTTTCGGATGTGCGCCCATCCACAGCTCGGCCATCGGCTGGCTGGACGGATTTTCCATACCATAAAGTTCAGTCAACGCCGTTTTGCTGCCCCAGGCATAGTTTTGCACTGAGTTAATGAGTTTTTGCATGATCAATCCCTGTTTTAATGTGGAAATTAATCCCGCTATTAAAGCAAGAATCCTACGGGAAGTAACCTGGAGCCGCAAAAAGTCGTACTAGTCTCAGTTTTTGTTAAAAAAGTGTGTAGGATATTGTTACTCGCTTTTAACAGGGCAACGGAACACCCGCCCAGAGCATAACCAAACCAGGCAGTAAGTGAGAGAACAATGTCAAACAAACCCTTTCATTATCAGGCTCCTTTTCCACTCAAAAAAGATGATACTGAGTATTACCTGCTAACCAGCGAACACGTTAGCGTATCTGAATTTGAAGGGCAGGAGATTTTGAAAGTCGCACCCGAAGCGTTAACTCTGTTGGCGCGTCAGGCATTTCATGATGCGTCATTTATGCTGCGTCCGGCTCACCAACAACAGGTGGCCGACATTCTGCGTGACCCGGAAGCCAGCGAAAATGATAAATATGTGGCGCTGCAATTCCTGCGCAACTCCGACATCGCGGCGAAAGGTGTTCTGCCAACCTGTCAGGATACCGGCACTGCGATTATTGTTGGTAAAAAAGGGCAGCGTGTATGGACCGGTGGCTGTGATGAAGCGGCGCTGGCGCGCGGTGTCTATAACACTTATATCGAAGATAATTTGCGCTACTCGCAAAACGCGCCGCTGGATATGTATAAAGAGGTGAATACCGGCACCAATCTGCCAGCGCAGATCGATCTTTATGCCGTTGATGGCGACGAGTACAAATTCCTCTGTATCGCCAAAGGTGGTGGTTCGGCAAACAAGACGTATCTCTATCAGGAAACCAAAGCGTTACTAACGCCGGGGAAACTGAAAAATTACCTGGTTGAGAAGATGCGCACGCTGGGTACGGCGGCCTGTCCTCCGTATCATATTGCGTTCGTAATTGGTGGAACTTCTGCAGAAACTAACCTTAAAACAGTGAAACTGGCTTCCGCTAAATACTATGACGAACTGCCAACGGAAGGGAATGAGCACGGTCAGGCATTCCGCGATGTGGAACTGGAAAAAGAATTGCTGATCGAAGCGCAAAATCTCGGTCTGGGTGCGCAGTTTGGTGGTAAATACTTCGCTCACGACATACGCGTGATTCGCCTGCCACGTCACGGCGCATCCTGTCCGGTTGGTATGGGTGTTTCCTGCTCTGCTGACCGTAATATCAAAGCGAAGATCAACCGTCAGGGGATCTGGATCGAAAAACTGGAACATAATCCAGGTAAATATATCCCTGAAGAGCTGCGTAAAGCGGGAGAAGGCGAAGCGGTGCGCGTTGACCTTAACCGTCCGATGAAAGAGATCCTCGCACAGTTGTCGCAGTATCCCGTTTCTACACGCTTATCGCTTAACGGCACGATTATCGTCGGTCGTGATATTGCTCACGCCAAACTGAAAGAGCGGATGGATAACGGTGAAGGGCTGCCGCAGTACATTAAAGATCATCCGATTTACTACGCGGGTCCGGCCAAAACGCCGGAAGGTTATGCCTCCGGTTCTCTTGGCCCAACGACCGCCGGACGGATGGATTCTTATGTCGATCAACTGCAAGCGCAGGGCGGAAGTATGATCATGCTGGCGAAAGGCAACCGCAGCCAGCAGGTGACGGATGCCTGTAAAAAACACGGCGGCTTCTACCTTGGCAGTATCGGTGGTCCGGCCGCTGTATTGGCGCAGGGAAGTATTAAGAGCCTGGAATGTGTTGAATATCCGGAACTGGGAATGGAAGCCATCTGGAAAATTGAAGTGGAAGATTTCCCGGCGTTTATCCTTGTGGATGATAAAGGAAATGACTTCTTCCAGCAGATACAACTCACACAGTGCACTCGCTGTGTGAAATAAACAGAGCCGCCCTTCGGGGCGGTTTTTTTACATGGCACGAAAGACCAAACATTTGTTATCAAATAGTAAATAATAAGTGAGCTAAAAGTTGCTTAACGAAAGCAAAACAGAAAGAAAAAATTAAACAGGTGAGGTGCAGGCCATGAATACAGTACGCAGCGAAAAAGATTCGATGGGGGCGATTGATGTCCCGGCAGATAAGCTGTGGGGCGCACAAACTCAACGCTCGCTGGAGCATTTCCGCATTTCGACGGAGAAAATGCCCACCTCACTGATTCATGCGCTGGCGCTAACCAAGCGCGCAGCGTCAAAAGTTAATGAAGATTTAGGCTTGTTGTCTGAAGAGAAAGCGAGCGCCATTCGGCAGGCGGCGGATGAAGTACTGGCAGGACAGCATGACGACGAATTCCCGCTGGCTATCTGGCAGACCGGCTCCGGCACGCAAAGTAACATGAACATGAACGAAGTGCTGGCTAACCGGGCCAGTGAATTACTCGGCGGCGTGCGCGGGATGGAACGTAAAGTTCACCCTAACGACGACGTGAACAAAAGCCAAAGTTCCAACGATGTCTTTCCGACGGCGATGCACGTTGCGGCGCTGCTGGCGCTGCGCAAGCAACTCATTCCGCAGCTTAAAACCCTGACACAGACGCTGAGTGAAAAATCGCGTGCATTTGCCGATATCGTCAAAATCGGTCGAACCCACTTGCAGGACGCCACGCCGCTAACACTAGGGCAGGAGATTTCCGGCTGGGTAGCGATGCTCGAGCATAATCTCAAACATATCGAATACAGCCTGCCTCACGTAGCGGAACTGGCTCTTGGCGGTACAGCGGTGGGTACTGGACTAAATACCCATCCGGAGTATGCGCGTCGCGTAGCAGATGAACTGGCAGTCATTACCTGTGCACCGTTTGTTACCGCGCCGAACAAATTTGAAGCGCTTGCGACCTGTGATGCCCTGGTTCAGGCGCATGGCGCGTTGAAAGGGTTGGCTGCGTCACTGATGAAAATCGCCAATGATGTCCGCTGGCTGGCCTCTGGCCCGCGCTGCGGAATTGGTGAAATCTCAATCCCGGAAAATGAGCCGGGCAGCTCAATCATGCCGGGGAAAGTGAATCCAACACAGTGTGAGGCATTAACCATGCTCTGCTGTCAGGTGATGGGGAACGACGTGGCGATCAACATGGGGGGCGCTTCCGGTAACTTTGAACTGAACGTCTTCCGTCCAATGGTGATCCACAATTTCCTGCAATCGGTGCGCTTGCTGGCAGATGGCATGGAAAGTTTTAACAAACACTGCGCAGTGGGTATTGAACCGAATCGTGAGCGAATCAATCAATTACTCAATGAATCGCTGATGCTGGTGACTGCGCTTAACACCCACATTGGTTATGACAAAGCCGCGGAGATCGCCAAAAAAGCGCATAAAGAAGGGCTGACCTTAAAAGCTGCGGCCCTTGCGCTGGGGTATCTTAGCGAAGCCGAGTTTGATAGCTGGGTACGGCCAGAACAGATGGTCGGCAGTATGAAAGCCGGGCGTTAATCCGCAACATACAGGTGCAGCCGTGGAATGATCAAACGAAGCGGCTGCGCCTGTGGTTTATAACGGTGCTGCACATTGTCGGCATCGTAATTTAACAACTCACCAACGTCCGGCACGCGCGCGCCATTATCCCGATTAATCAGTGCAATCAGCGGTGTAGGGCAGGCGTGTTGGACTTGTTTTTGATCTCCTTTGTACCAGACGCGGGCAATCGGCTGCACCTTCACCGGACGTTTGATTTTTAACTTCGCGTTCTGTGGCAGGGCAGCGATATCCTGATACTCTCGCTCCAGTTTTCTTTGCCACTCCTCGCGCGTCCACGGTGCGACACTGCGTGGTGATTTCAGGCTTTTTTCCAGCTGTGCCAGGACTTCATCACGATGCAAATTCTTAATGATATGTTTATTAGCCCAACCAAAGCGTAAAGTGGCGGGGTCGTGCAGAACGGTGAGCGTGCGGTAAGCATTAAGGGTGATCAGCCCCGGCAAATGACGATGCACCCATTCAAAACGTGCCGCGGTGGGGAGTTCTGATTCAACCGTGACGATATGCTCGAACGTGGTCTTGAGTTTATTGATGTGCTGAATATGACTGACCAACGCTGCTTGCGAAAGGTTATCGACCTGGTAACACAACACGCCAGGCAGACGGACAGCGGCCTTGCTGCTGCGATTTTCGGACTGTTGTTGAATAAATAAATGGCGGAAATGACGCAACGCCAGCGACTGCGCGTCGTTGCCGAGATGTTGTTTTACCTCAATACGATTAAGCGGATTATGCTCATCCTCTTTTTTTACCTCCGGCAAAGAGAACACGCGGGCAACCAATAGCTTGTGTTGCTCAAGATGAGCGGCAAATGCAGCCAGCTCTTGTTCCATCTGGCGAAAGGTAGTGTTGAGTCGGTCTACGAGATCGTAACGCGCCATAATATTAACCACTTTAGTTACAACATACTTATTTTATAGCACAGTCGTGGTGACTTGACCATCGTGCGCGTAGTGTCAGGCAGAGGTAAATTGCGGGATGTTATGCCATAACGGCCAGCTAAACGAGAAGCGAGCACCACCCAGTTCGCTGGTGTCACAATTAACCGTACCGCCCATTGCCAGTGCTATAGAGTGGACAATTGCCAGCCCCAGCCCGCAGCCGCCGGTTGAGCGATCCCGGCTGGGATCGAGGCGAACAAAAGGTTCAAAGATATGTTCGCGGTTTTCTGGGGCAATCCCTGGGCCATCATCCTCAACAATTAATGTCGCTCTATTCCCCGACAGTAGCAGGCTGGTTTCAACCGTTGAATGGCAGTACCGCAGGGCGTTATTGAGCAAATTATCCAGCACGCGCTCCATTAAGCGCATATCCAACGCCGCATAATGGCCTTGCGCGAGCGTTTTAATCCGTACCGTTTTATCGGGCGTTACTGCCTGAATGTCTGCCAGATGCGTTGACAGCCACAACGGCAGGTCTGGTTCGCTAAGATGAAGCTCGTTTTGTGGGCGATCGAGTCGGGCATAAGTCAGCAGCTCTTCAATTAAAGCTTCAAGTTGACTGATATCACGATTCAACGCCTGGGATTCGGCGGCGCTCAGGTTATCGCTCATCTCCAGTCGATAACGCAGGCGCACTAACGGTGTTCGCAGTTCGTGAGCGATACCGTCAATAAGCTGTTTTTTGCTGGCAATCAAGGCGTTGATATTGTCCGCCATCTGGTTAAATGCGATACCAAGTCGTTCAAAGCTCGAACCCTCATCAAAGTGGATACGCTCATTGAGATGCCCATCGCCAAATCGTTGCGCCGCTGCTTCCAGTTTTAACATATCCTGCCAGTGCGGACGCATCCAGATAAACACCGGAAAGGCGAGGGAAATAGCAATAAAAGCGATCAGGGCGATATCCAGCAATCGCATCTGATGGAGATAATAAAGATAAGGAACAGGACCAACTGCCAGCACGTAGTGGCTGCGCGGGATACGCTGCAAAAACGTGTACTGATCGTCCAGGGCGACAATTTCGCCGCCACGCAGTCGGTGCATGGAAATATCATCAAGATGGTATTTACTCAATGGCTCGACACGCAGATCGAAAGAGAGATTTAAATCCATCTCTTTCAGCGTCTTACCCCAGTCGTGTGGGGGGATCTCACGCAATTCGCTGCGCATCAGATACAGCGAACTGTTCATCAAATCATCCAGCGACTGTTTGCCCGCGCGTTCGGCGGTAAATTTGTACACCAACCCAACCAGCAGAGACATCACAAGGAAGCAGACAAACAATAACAGGTAAAACTGGATAAACAGTTTTTTCATCGCTTATTCCCATGCATGAGGCGCAAAAAGATAGCCTTTGTTACGCACAGTTTTAATGCGATAAGGTTCTGCGGCGTTATCGAGCAGTTTTTTTCTTAACCGCGAAATAGCCACGTCCACGCTACGATCCAGTCCGTCATAACTGACGCCGCGTAAATTTTTCAGCAATGCATCGCGGTCCATGATTTGCCCGGCATGGGTAGCTAATTCCCACAATAATTCGAAATCAGCTGTCGAGAGCGAGATTTCAGTGTTAGCCAGGGTGACTACGCGGTTGATGGGATCGATGGTCAACGTGCCGAAATGCAGGGCTTTGTAGGGAGTCAGAGACGTTTCCTGAAGACCTTTGCTCAGTGTGGCTTGCTCATTCTGACGCAAATGCAAACGTAAACGCGCTAGCAAAACAGCAGGGGGCGTCGTTTTGAGAATATAGTCGCAGGCACCCATTTCCAGTGCCAGGATGTGGTTCATATCGCTATCGAGAGAGGTTAGAAGAACAATCGGTCCAGACCACTTTGCGCGTAAATCACGACAAATGGTCATGCCGTCCTTGCCTGGTAGCATGATGTCGAGTAACACCAAATCCGGATTTTCTCGCAAAATGGTTTCTTCGGCCTGGTCGCCGCGCGGCTCTACGGTAACCTGCATATCATGTTTTGCCAGGTACGCGGCAATCAGTGAACCGACTTCCGCATCATCTTCCACAAATACGATAGTGTTCATAACATTCACGGTAGATATAAAAACGTCACAATACACCGCGCTGTTTTTACTTACTATCAATCGTTTCTAAACAAGTTTTCATCAGGTATTCTACTGATGACTTGTTATGGAAGTGTTAAGGTAAAAAAATGGGGCTGGTAATCAAAGCCGCGCTCGGTGCGCTGGTAGTGCTGTTGATTGGTGTTTTAGCAAAAACGAAAAATTATTATATCTCCGGGCTGATTCCACTTTTCCCGACCTTTGCGCTTATCGCGCATTATATTGTTGCCAGCGAACGCGGCATTGAAGCCTTACGCGCAACCATCATTTTTAGTATGTGGTCGATTATTCCCTATTTTGTTTACCTGGTGTCGCTGTGGTATTTCACCGGAATGATGCGCTTGCCCGCCGCTTTTGTTGGTTCTGTTGCGTGTTGGGGGATAAGCGCATGGGTGTTGATTATATGCTGGATAAAGCTGCATTAACGCAGATGACGACCGCCATCAAGTGGGAAACTGCGTCCGGTGACAAAGCAACTGGTAAGTAAGTAATCGACCAGGTCGATCACTTCTTTCTCGCCAGGCGCGGTTTTCATCAGTGATTTATTCAGCGCCTGTTGTCGATATTCGGCATCATCATGTTCATTAAACAGGATCAGCGATGGCGCAATAGAATTCACTTTCACTTCCGGTGCCAGCTTGCGGGCAAACGAGCGGGTCATATTATCCAGTGCCGCTTTGCTTGCAGCATACGCAACATGTTTGTCGCTACCGCGCTCCACCACATAATCGGTAAAGTGAATGATATCGCTGGCGGCGTGTCCGTGCCCACGCAGTAATCTTTCCAGCGCATGGTTGAGCAGGTATGGGGTATTAACGTGGATCTGCATCATGCAAGCCAGTACGTCGGCCAGTGGTGTACCTGGTTTTTCTGCCATCCACGCACTGGCGTTATGCAAAATAGCACGCAGACCATGGGTGCTTTTTAGTACTTCATCGGCAAACGCCATCACACCGTCGTTGGTCGAAAAATCAGCCTGAATACACTGCGCACCTGCCTTAATCAGTCCATCAATGGCTGGATAGTGCGTCCGATAGCTGACAATCACCGGTTGCTTTTGATTAATGAAATGCCAGGCGAGGGCGAGGCCGATGCGACGACCTCCGCCAGTAATTAATATTGGCAAGGGCTGGGCTTTACCCATCGTTATCTCCTTTGCTATCCAACGATGGGATGAACGTTATCCCACCAGCATCCAGGTCGCCGGAACTGAGGCAATTAACAGCATGCCAATCAGCACCATTTCCTGACGGTTCAGTACATTATCATGTGTATGCGTTTTGCGCGCATACAGGAAAACCAGCAGCCCCGGCGCATACAGAACAACGGATAACAGCAAGTGCATTGGACCAGAGGCGTACAATAACCATAAGCCATAAATGCAGGCACCGACACCTACCGCTTTATGCAGTGGACGGGTTGCGATTTTCAGCAAGAACGCGCCGACCAGGAAATAGGGCACCAGAATCATTTCTGAGGCGATGGTCAGCAACGTGTTGTAATCGGAACCGGTCAGCCAGATGAGTACCAGACAAATTTGCACGCAGATGTTGGTCAACCACAGTGAGGCGGATGGCGCAGCTTGTGCGTTCTGGCGCGCAAAAATGCGTGGGAATGCTTTATGAGTGGCAGCCAGGAACGGAACTTCTGCCGCCATGATGGTCCAGCTTAAGTACGCGCCGCAAACGGAAACGATCAAACCGGCAGCGATGATGATTTCGCCCCATGGTCCCATCATTTCCACCATCAGACCGGCCATTGACGGGTTACGAATTTCAGCCAGTTCAGGACGTGCCACCACACCCAGCGAAAGCAGCGTTACCAGCAAGTAAACGCCCAGAGCGGAGAGAACCGCCAGCAGTGTCGCTTTGCCAACATCACGTTTATTACGCGCACGCGCAGAAACAACCACGGCACCTTCCACACCAATGAAAACCCACAGGGTGATCAGCATGGTGTTTTTCACCTGTTCCCAAACGGGTACGCCAAGTGCAAGTCCGGTGAAGTCGAGCTTGAAGGTATCCAGTTTGAACATCATCATCGCCAGCACAACAAACAGACCCAGCGGCAACAATTTTGCCAGTGTCGCCACCAGGTTAATGCTGGCAGCGGTTTGCACCCCGCGCAGGATCAAAAAGTGAACAATCCACAATAAAGCCGATGCACCGACGATCGATTGCCAGGTATTACCATCGCCGAACAGGCGCAATTCCGGCGTGTCCGTAAAAAAGCTTAACGCGGAAAAAACGATCACCAGATAGGAGACGTTGGCGATGACTGCGCACAGCCAGTATCCCCATGCGGAACAAAAGCCGATTAGCTCGCCAAACCCTTCGCGGGCATAGGTAAAGATACCGCCGTCAAGTTCGGGACGAATGCGCGTGAGGATCAGCATGGCATAGGCCAGCAATAAAATGCCAGCGCCAGTAATACCCCAGCCGATGAGCAGTGCTGCCGGGCTGGCAACTGCCGCCATATTTTGCGGCAGACTGAAAACACCCGCGCCCAGCATTGAGCTTAATACCAGCGCGGTGAGTGCGCTCAGTCCCAGTTTCTTTTCCATCGATATCCAGTGATTAAAACGTGATAAGAAGAATAAATATTAGGGCAAAACGCATAAAAATGGAGTTTGCCACTGAAGCGCGGGATTTTACGAAGAGATGTGTCTGCATGCAATGGTCGCGGGGAAATTTGTGACTAAAAATGCGAAAGGCGGCATCAAGCCGCCTTATAGGAGTAACTGAATAGTTATTTATACAGATCTGCGCTGACGGTCAGGTTATTACCACGTTCCTGCCACTGGCGGGTGATGTGGTAATACTTAGCACCTTTCTTCGCGGCACGTTTCGCAACCTGATAGGAGACTTCGGTCATGTTGCCGTAGTTGCCAGAGAATTTGATGCTGTCGAACGGGACCATCATCGCTGCGGTCGCTTTGTTCAGTTCTTCGACTTTAGTGCCATCCGGGAGCGTGACGGTGTAACGCCCGCCTTTTGATGACTGGGTTTCAAAGAAACGACCGACTTCAGAACTTGGTGATGCGGTAGTCGCAACACCTGGGATCTCAACTTTCTTCGCGGCTTCGCCACCGGCAGCCAGAGCTGCACGTCCTGCTTCGGAATCTGCCGGGATCACATCCGGGCTCTGGACGATACGTTTCTTAGCATCTTTTTTATAGATGAATGCAGTAATACGCTGGTTGCCGCCCTGGTTGGCATCGATTTGACGAACGATGTAGAAAGAGTAGGCACCTTTCGCTTTTGCCGCTTTGGTGATGGCATCATTGACTTCTGGCTGGCTACGATAGAAGCCCTGGACGGTGACCGTGTCAAACGGTTCAATCAGAACAGCCTGATCTTTCGGCAGTTCGACAACACCGTTAATTACGCGATTACTTGTTTCTTCTGCTTTTTCAGCATCGGCTTTATAGAGGTCAGCGACCACACGCCAGTTACCGCTGTTACCAAAATCAGAAGTGTCGACAACATAAAAAGAGGCGGCACCTTCTTTATCTGCGCGACGAGAAACGGCTTTCACCGCTTCGCCAATAGCATTAAAACGACCGGTAACCACTACACGGTCAAAAGGTTTAACCGCTGCCGCTTGCTCCGGTGTCAGTTCTGTTGCTGCGTTAACGGAGAATGCCGTAGCAGAAAGCAGTGCCGACGCCAGGAGGGTGTTCTTAAGCTTCATAAAAATAATCCTTCGCCTTGCGCAAACCAGGTACTGGTATTGTTATTAACGAGAAACGTGGCTGATTATTGCATTTAAACGGTGTAACTGTCTGCGTCATTTTTCATATCACATTCTTTAAGCCAATTTTAATCCTGCTCAAATGACCGTCTATGCTTAAAAAACAGCCGTATCAGCATCATTACTACTGAAGCAACTGAATTATATAAGTTAATTTAATGTTAAGTAGTGATTCGTGCCGGGGCGATGTCTCGTTTTACCCGACCGTCGAAGACAATTATCAGTCTTTATCCGGCGTTCTAAGGTGTTTATCCCACTATCACGGCTGAATCGTTAATATTTTGCGAGTTCACGCCGAAATACTGATTTTTGGCGCTAGATCACAGGCATAATTTTCAGTACGTTATAGGGCGTTTGTTACTAATTTATTTTAACGGAGTAACATTTAGCTCGTACATGAGCGGCTTGTGTGGCTCCTGACACAGGCAAACCATCATCAATAAAACCGATGGAAGGGAATATCATGCGAATTGGCATACCAAGAGAACGGTTAACCAATGAAACCCGTGTTGCAGCAACGCCAAAAACAGTGGAACAGCTGCTGAAACTGGGTTTTACCGTCGCGGTAGAGAGCGGCGCGGGTCAACTGGCAAGTTTTGACGATAAAGCGTTTGTGCAAGCGGGCGCTGAAATTGTAGAAGGGAATAGCGTCTGGCAGTCAGAGATCATTCTGAAGGTCAATGCGCCGTTAGATGATGAAATTGCGTTACTGAATCCAGGGACAACGCTGGTGAGTTTTATCTGGCCTGCGCAGAATCCGGAATTAATGCAAAAACTTGCGGAACGTAACGTGACCGTGATGGCGATGGATTCTGTGCCGCGTATCTCACGCGCACAATCGCTGGACGCACTAAGCTCGATGGCGAACATCGCCGGTTATCGCGCCATTGTTGAAGCGGCACATGAATTTGGGCGCTTCTTTACCGGGCAAATTACTGCGGCCGGGAAAGTGCCACCGGCAAAAGTGATGGTGATTGGTGCGGGTGTTGCAGGTCTGGCCGCCATTGGCGCAGCAAACAGTCTCGGCGCGATTGTGCGTGCATTCGACACCCGTCCGGAAGTGAAAGAACAAGTTCAAAGTATGGGCGCGGAATTCCTCGAGCTGGATTTTAAAGAGGAAGCGGGCAGCGGCGATGGCTATGCCAAAGTGATGTCGGACGCGTTCATTAAAGCGGAAATGGAACTCTTTGCCGCCCAGGCAAAAGAGGTCGATATCATTGTCACCACCGCGCTTATTCCAGGCAAACCAGCGCCGAAGCTAATTACCCGTGAAATGGTTGACTCCATGAAGGCGGGCAGTGTGATTGTCGACCTGGCAGCCCAAAACGGTGGCAACTGTGAATACACCGTGCCGGGTGAAATCTTCACTACGGAAAATGGTGTCAAAGTGATTGGTTATACCGATCTTCCGGGCCGTCTGCCGACGCAATCCTCACAGCTTTACGGTACTAACCTCGTTAATCTGCTGAAACTGTTGTGCAAAGAGAAAGACGGCAATATCACTGTTGATTTTGATGATGTGGTGATTCGCGGCGTGACCGTGATCCGTGCGGGCGAAATTACCTGGCCGGCACCGCCGATTCAGGTATCAGCTCAGCCGCAGGCGGCACAAAAAGCGGCACCGGAAGTGAAAACTGAGGAAAAATGTGCCTGCTCACCGTGGCGTAAATACGCGTTGATGGCGCTGGCAATCATCCTTTTCGGTTGGCTGGCAAGCGTTGCGCCGAAAGAGTTTCTTGGGCACTTCACCGTTTTCGCGCTGGCCTGCGTTGTCGGTTATTACGTGGTGTGGAATGTATCGCACGCGCTGCATACACCGTTGATGTCGGTCACCAACGCGATTTCAGGGATTATTGTTGTCGGAGCACTGTTGCAGATTGGCCAGGGCGGCTGGGTTAGCTTCCTTAGTTTTATCGCGGTGCTTATAGCCAGCATTAATATTTTCGGTGGCTTCACCGTGACTCAGCGCATGCTGAAAATGTTCCGCAAAAATTAAGGGGTAACATATGTCTGGAGGATTAGTTACAGCTGCATACATTGTTGCCGCGATCCTGTTTATCTTCAGTCTGGCCGGTCTTTCGAAACATGAAACGTCTCGCCAGGGTAACAACTTCGGTATCGCCGGGATGGCGATTGCGTTAATCGCAACCATTTTTGGACCGGATACGGGTAATGTTGGCTGGATCTTGCTGGCGATGGTCATTGGTGGGGCAATTGGTATCCGTCTGGCGAAGAAAGTTGAAATGACCGAAATGCCAGAACTGGTGGCGATCCTGCATAGCTTCGTGGGTCTGGCGGCAGTGCTGGTTGGCTTTAACAGTTATCTGCATCATGACGCGGGAATGGCACCGATTCTGGTCAATATTCACCTGACGGAAGTGTTCCTCGGTATCTTCATCGGGGCGGTAACGTTCACGGGTTCGGTGGTGGCGTTCGGCAAACTATGTGGCAAGATTTCGTCTAAACCGTTGATGCTGCCAAACCGTCACAAAATGAACCTGGCGGCTCTGGTCGTTTCCTTCCTGCTGCTGATTGTATTTGTTCGCACGGACAGCGTCGGCCTGCAAGTGCTGGCATTGCTGATAATGACCGCAATTGCGCTGGTATTCGGCTGGCATTTAGTCGCCTCCATCGGTGGTGCAGATATGCCAGTGGTGGTGTCGATGCTGAACTCGTACTCCGGCTGGGCGGCTGCGGCTGCGGGCTTTATGCTCAGCAACGACCTGCTGATTGTGACCGGTGCGCTGGTCGGTTCTTCGGGGGCTATCCTTTCTTACATTATGTGTAAGGCGATGAACCGTTCCTTTATCAGCGTTATTGCGGGTGGTTTCGGCACCGACGGCTCTTCTACTGGCGATGATCAGGAAGTGGGCGAGCACCGCGAAATCACCGCAGAAGAGACAGCGGAACTGCTGAAAAACTCCCATTCAGTGATCATTACTCCGGGGTACGGCATGGCAGTCGCGCAGGCGCAATATCCTGTCGCTGAAATTACCGAGAAACTGCGCGCTCGTGGTATCAACGTGCGTTTCGGTATCCACCCGGTTGCGGGGCGTTTGCCTGGACATATGAACGTATTGCTGGCTGAAGCAAAAGTACCGTATGACATCGTGCTGGAAATGGACGAGATCAACGATGACTTTGCTGATACCGATACCGTACTGGTGATTGGTGCTAACGATACGGTTAACCCGGCGGCGCAGGATGATCCGAAGAGTCCTATTGCTGGTATGCCTGTTCTGGAAGTGTGGAAAGCGCAGAACGTGATTGTCTTTAAACGTTCGATGAACACTGGCTATGCTGGTGTGCAAAACCCGCTGTTCTTCAAGGAAAACACCCACATGCTGTTTGGTGACGCCAAAGCCAGCGTGGATGCAATCCTGAAAGCTCTGTAACCCTGACGGCCTCTGCGGAGGCCGTCACTCTTTATTGAGATCGCTTAACAGAACGGCGATGCTTTGACCTCCCGCTGTTTGTTCAAGCGCAATTTTGACAATAATTGTTAACGGCACGGAAAGCAGCATACCCACCGGTCCTAACAACCATCCCCAAAAAATCAACGACAAAAATACCACCAATGTGGAAAGCCCCAGCCCACGTCCCATGATGCGCGGCTCCAGAATATTGCCGAAGACCAGATTAATCAGCAGATATCCCGCCAGCACCAGCAACGCTTCGTAGAAGCCATTAAACACCAGTACCTGAGCGATAGGGGGGATTGCCGCGAGAACTGAACCAATATTAGGGATGTAATTAAGCGCAAAGGCCAGCAATCCCCAGACAAAAGCGAAGCGAACATCGAGTGCGGCGAGCATCGCCCAGGCGACCAGGCCGGTGATGATGCTGATGGCTGTTTTTAGCACCAGATAATGAGAAACACTGTCAATTGCACGTTGAATCGCCGCCATCCCTTCAACCGGACGCGCCATCATTTGCTGAAATTTTCCGGGCAATTGTGGCACTTCGAGCAGCATAAACAGCACCGTCAGCAGCAATAAAAATATTGATGACATGGCATTAGATAACTGCGTCAATAAGTTGGTGAGCAACGTCATCGCCGCGTTCGGATCAATGTAATGCGCCAGCTGGTCAACTGAGACGTCAATCCCTACGCGTTGCAACAACGGCTCAAGAGCTTGCAGCGGCGTCATAATAGAGTTGCGATATTGCGGTAACGTCCGCGTCAACTCGTTGAGCGCGGAACCCAGATAAGCTAATAGCAACACCATCGCCATCACGATGATGGTCATCAAAATCGACACCGCCAGTACACGCGGCACTCGCCAGCGGACCATGTGTTGCACCAGCGGGTTAAGAATAACAGCAATAAATAATGCGAGAATAAACGGCACGATGATCTCGGCGGCAAAACGGATACCGCAGAGAATAATGACCAGCATTCCCAACATAATGACGATTTTTAGGCCATTGAGCGTGATGATCGGCTTTGCCATGCTTGTCCCCGGTTTTTCTTCCTTTGCTAATAATAATGTCTTTTTCGCTCCGTCATCATAACGAAAATCAAACCGCTCAGGTAAAGAAGTGAAAATATTTTGAGTTAATTCTTAAGCTATGATACAAATCAGGCGTGTTCAACTACCGAGGACAATTATCATCCGCGATGACGAGAAGCAACACTGCGGATAATTGTAATATTATGGACAATTTGTTCAGGACGTTATTTTCTACATTTACCCATCTTCGTACCTCATCCACTATCTTGCTCGTAGGTGAGCAGCACTGGCGCAACGCGCTTTAGTCCTTTCTTCTGCCTAAGCTTGCCCTATGCGCGGGGCTTGACCACTTTACTTTGGTTTCGCTGAATTAAGCGAAAATTAAAATAATTCTCTTGCAGGAGAAGGACAATGTATATTTATTGGATTTTATTAGGTCTGGCTATTGCTACAGAAATTACCGGTACGCTGTCAATGAAATGGGCGAGCGTCAGTGAGGGAAATGGCGGCTTTATTTTAATGCTGGTGATGATTTCTCTGTCGTATATATTTCTCTCTTTCGCCGTTAAAAAAATCGCCTTAGGCGTAGCTTATGCGTTGTGGGAAGGTATCGGTATTTTATTTATTACCTTGTTCAGCGTTTTGTTATTCGACGAAAGTTTATCGCTGATGAAAATTGCCGGGTTAACCACCCTGGTCGCCGGGATTGTGTTGATAAAATCAGGTACCCGTAAAGCGCGTAAACCTGAACTGGAGGTGAACCATGGCGCAGTTTGAATGGGTTCACGCCGCCTGGCTGGCATTGGCAATCGTGCTGGAAATCGTTGCTAACGTCTTTTTGAAATTTTCTGACGGCTTTCGTCGCAAAATATTTGGCTTGCTCTCCCTGGCGGCGGTGCTGGCTGCCTTTAGTGCGCTTTCTCAGGCCGTTAAAGGGATCGACTTGTCTGTCGCTTATGCATTGTGGGGCGGGTTTGGTATTGCCGCCACGTTAGCCGCAGGTTGGATCTTGTTTGGTCAACGGTTAAATCGTAAAGGCTGGATTGGCCTGGTCTTGCTGTTGGCTGGAATGATCATGGTGAAACTTGCCTGATGAAGACGCTGCCCGCGCTGTCGGGCAGCGTTTGAACATTATTTTTGCGACAGTTGATCCAGCTTGTCGCGAAAACCGGTAACAGAAATGGCCCGGTTATCGGCGCGCCAGCGATCTTTCGCGGCAGGAGCCGAACTTTGCACCCCAATTAATTGCCAGCCGTCATCGGTATGCAACATCAGAGGCGAACCGCTGTCACCCGGCAAGGTATCGCACTGATGTGACATCACCGACGTTTGCGCCCAGCCAGTCACTTCACAGTTTTGATGACTGTACAACGTATCGAGATGATCTTCAGGGTATCCTGCCTGAGTCACTTTACGACCTGCCGCTTTCAATGCGGCGGTAAGCGCGGCTTTATCTCCCTCAAATAACGGCAACGGCGTAATGCCAGAAGGGGGATTACGTAGCACAATCAATCCGAAGTCCCACGGCGCGGCTGCGGGAGGTACAATCCAACCATCCCCATCTGCTTTTAACCGCTTTCCCAGTGTCGGATCAACGCGGCCTTCTATGTCGTGGATCTCATAGCGCCAAAGACCTTTATTTGACACAAAACGCAGCGCCACTGCTTTATCGGCTTTACCCTTTGGAGGTGTCAATAAACAGTGTCCTGCCGTTAATGCCAGATTGGGTGCAATCAGCGTCGCCGTACATAAATTGCCGCTGGCCGTTTCCAGTTGCCCAACCGCATCCCACGGTGATTGGGTCGTGTCATTCACTGGCACACGATCATCATGACCAAAAAACAGGGTGCTGACCTCATCGTTTGCCGATTTGGCAACGTCTGGTTTATCTGCAAACACAAAAGCAGACGTCAAACTAATTGCACCCAACACTACAGCAATGGTTGTACGCATATCACACTCTGGTGGGTAATTATGATTATTAAAAGCAAACCCTCATAAATACTATAGACGGGACGGGATGAAAGTGGGAGTAAAATCAGATAACTACAGTCAGGAAAGATAAAAACGGGCGGCAATCAGTGCGCATAAAATAAGGATGATAAGAATGAACTCAAAGCGATAACGGCCCACCATACTACCCTCCGCTAAAGGCGGTGCTAAACGTTATCCGCTTAGCACCGTAATTTTCAGGCGCGAGGGGGCGCGCCAGCATTACTGTTGAAAACTTACGCTGCGGGTTGTGCAGCAGGTTTTGCCGGTTGCTGATGGCTGTGTTTCCCGGCGTGTTTCTTCGCTGCCTGCGCTTTTTGTTCAGGGGCTTTCTGTTCAGCTTTCGTATTTTTATGATGCTTTTTAGCCGCCTGCGCTTTCTGGGCAGGTGCTGCTTTATGCTGTTTTTTATGATGTGTAGTTTTCGCCGGCGCTGCTTTGGTGGTCGTCGCAGTCGGAGCAGGTGTGGTCGCAGTCTCTGCAGCAAAGGCGGCAGAAGACAGACCCATAGCAGCGGCAACAACCAGAGCTAATACTTTTTTCATTGTCATACCCTCAATTTGTTTTTTCATTTAACCCCACTGCGGGGCCGTTGAAATAACTATATCCCTGGGAATGGCAGACTTCCGTGAGTGGTTGGTTTCAGCGTGTAACGATATGTACAAACGCTGAATAAATTACAGCGTTGATAATAACGTATTGTGACTTAAGGGAAATTTAGCTACCAATAATAGTAGTCTTGATCGGGTTAACTATTTTACTACTTACAAAGCGGTAGAATAACTGCGCATCAGTAATAAATGACACACAGCAAAATGAATCCGTTTATTTGGGTACTTATAATCCTGATGACGCTAGACGCGCTGCGGGAATTGGCTGGCGCTTCGTCTATTTTAGGATGGCTATTAACGTTGGTTTGAGCAGGCAATAAGTCCGGACGGGTATTTACCGCAGTCCGGACTTATTTTTCAGGCGTGCAGACGACGATGCAAACGCGTCCCGACCAGCAGAGCAATGACCAGCATCAGAGCAATAAATGCGCCGACGCCGTTCCAGCCATAGTTATGCCAGAAAACACCACCCAGCGTCCCGGCAATACTCGATCCCAGATAGTAACTGAACAGATACAGCGAGGAGGCCTGGCCTTTAGCGCGTTTTGCGCGGGGGCCGATCCAGCTGCTGGCAACTGAGTGGGCTGCGAAGAATCCTGCTGAGAAGAGTAACATTCCGGCAAAGATCAGCCACAGCGAGCTAAATAAGGTCATCAGTAAACCAAATAGCATAACTCCCGTCGAAAACAACATCACCGGACCGCGCCCATAGCGGGTGGTCATGGTTCCGGCTTTGGGTGAGCTCCATGTACCGGTCAAATAAGCCAGCGATAATAAGCCAACCACGGCCTGACTGACATGCCAGGGGGAGAGCATCAACCGATAGCCGATGTAATTAAACAGCGTGACGAACGACCCCATCAGCAAAAAGCCTTCTGCGAACAATAACGGTAATCCCCGGTCACGCCAGTGCAGACGAAAGTTGATAAACAACGTCTTAGGGCGCAGCGAAGTCGGGCGAAAATGGCGTGATTCAGGGAGGATTTTCCAGAACATCAACGCCGAGGCCAGCGAGAAACAACCGATTGCCGCCAGAGCAATTCGCCAGTTGAAAAAGTCCGTGAAGACACCACTAATTAAGCGTCCGCTCATGCCGCCAATTGAGTTGCCGCTGATATACAACCCCATCGAAAAGGCCACGAAACTGGGGTGGATTTCCTCGCTAAGATAAGTCATGCCAACAGCTGCCACGCCACTTAACGAAAGCCCAATCAAGGCGCGCATAATCAAAATGCCGTGCCAGCTGGTCATCATTGTCGAAAGTAACGTACAAATGGAGGCCAACAGTAGCGCCGTGACCATCACTGGTTTGCGACCAATGGCATCGGATAGGGGGCCAGTAAACAGCAAACCAATAGCCAACATCGCCGTGGAAATGGACAGTGAAATACTACTGTTCGCGGGCGTTAAGCCAAACTCCTGCGAAAGCACCGGAAGGATAGGTTGCACACAATAGAGAAGTGCGAAGGTTGCCAGTCCGGCAGAGAACAGCGCCAGGGTGACGCGCATAAATTGCGGCGTACCGCGTTTAATAAATTGATTTGGCTGAGAAATGCTTTGCTTGTCAGTGTCGCTTGCCGGAGCGCCATCAACAGTTGTAGTACGGCTCACTTGAAATCCTTGCTAAATATGCCTGTGGATCAGGCTTATACATAGGGTAGGAAAATCGAATTGTTCTGTCTAATATATTAATAATCTCAAATAAGATGTTTTAAATATGAATATTGAACTTCGTCATCTGCGTTACTTTGTTGCTGTTGCGGAAGAGCTGCATTTCGGGCGCGCCGCTGCCCGCCTGAATATTTCGCAACCGCCGCTAAGTCAGCAGATTCAGGCGCTGGAGCAACAAATTGGTGCCCGACTGCTGGCACGAACCAATCGCAGTGTATTGCTGACGGCAGCAGGAAAACAGTTTCTTGCAGATAGTCGGCAAATCCTGTCTATGGTGGATGACGCTGCCGCTCGCGCTGAAAGGCTGCATCAGGGTGAAGCGGGGGAGTTGCGTATTGGTTTTACTTCGTCCGCTCCTTTTATTCGGGCGGTGTCCGATACGTTATCGCTGTTTCGCCGTGATTATCCTGATGTCCATTTACAAACTCGCGAAATGAACACTCGTGAGCAAATCGCTCCGCTCATTGAAGGAACGCTGGATATGGGATTGCTGCGTAACACAGCGTTACCGGAGACGCTTGAACACGCAGTCATCGTCCATGAACCGCTTATGGCGATGATCCCGCACGATCATCCCCTGGCAAATAACCCGAATGTAACGCTGGCTGAACTGGCGAAAGAACCCTTTGTCTTTTTTGATCCGCACGTCGGGACAGGGCTGTATGACGATATTCTCGGACTGATGCGACGTTACCATTTGACGCCCGTCATCACTCAGGAGGTGGGCGAGGCAATGACCATCATCGGTCTGGTTTCCGCCGGTCTGGGTGTTTCAATTTTGCCTGCTTCATTTAAACGTGTTCAGCTCAACGAAATGCGCTGGGTGCCGATTGCTGAAGAGGATGCGGTTTCTGAAATGTGGTTGGTCTGGCCGAAACATCATGAACAAAGTCCAGCTGCGCGTAACTTTCGTATTCATCTGCTGAATGCTCTCAGGTGAGGGAAATTTCAGCGAAAAAGCCCGAAAAATGTGCTGTTAATCACATGCCTAAGTAAAAATTTGACGACACGTATTGAAGTGCTTCACCATACCCTACAGATTATTTCGGAGCGCGAAAATATAGGGAGTATGCGGTGGTTGCTGAAAACCAGCCTGGGCACATTGATCAAATAAAGCAGACCAACGCGGGCGCGGTATATCGCCTGATTGATCAGCTTGGTCCAGTCTCGCGTATCGATCTTTCCCGTCTGGCGCAGCTGGCTCCTGCCAGTATCACTAAAATTGTCCGTGAGATGCTCGAAGCACACCTGGTGCAAGAGCTGGAAATCAAAGAAGCGGGGAACCGTGGCCGTCCGGCGGTGGGGCTGGTGGTTGAAACTGAAGCCTGGCACTATCTTTCTCTGCGCATTAGTCGCGGGGAGATTTTCCTTGCTCTGCGCGATCTGAGCAGCAAACTGGTGGTGGAAGAGTCGCAGGAACTGGCGTTAAAAGATGACTCGCCATTGCTGGATCGTATCATTTCCCATATCGATCAGTTTTTTATCCGCCACCAGAAAAAACTTGAGCGTCTAACTTCGATTGCCATAACCCTGCCGGGAATTATTGATACGGAAAATGGCATTGTACATCGCATGCCGTTCTATGAGGATGTAAAAGAGATGCCGCTCGGCGAGGCGCTGGAGCAGCATACCGGCGTTCCGGTTTATATTCAGCATGATATCAGCGCATGGACGATGGCAGAGGCCTTGTTTGGTGCCTCACGCGGGGCGCGCGATGTGATTCAGGTGGTTATCGATCACAACGTGGGGGCGGGCGTCATTACCGATGGTCATCTGCTACACGCAGGCAGCAGTAGTCTCGTGGAAATAGGCCACACACAGGTCGACCCGTATGGGAAACGCTGTTATTGCGGGAATCACGGCTGCCTCGAAACCATCGCCAGTGTGGACAGTATTCTTGAGCTGGCACAGCTGCGTCTTAATCAATCCATGAGCTCGATGTTACATGGACAACCGTTAACCGTGGACTCATTGTGTCAGGCGGCATTGCGCGGCGATCTGTTGGCAAAAGACATCATTACCGGGGTGGGCGCGCATGTAGGGCGCATTCTTGCCATCATGGTGAATTTATTTAACCCACAAAAAATACTGATTGGTTCACCGTTAAGTAAAGCGGCAGATATCCTCTTCCCGGTCATCTCAGACAGCATCCGTCAGCAGGCCCTTCCTGCGTATAGTCAGCACATTAGCGTTGAGAGTACTCAGTTTTCTAACCAGGGCACGATGGCAGGCGCTGCACTGGTAAAAGACGCGATGTATAACGGTTCTTTGTTGATTCGTCTGTTGCAGGGTTAACATTTTTTAACTGTTCTACCAAAATTTGCGCTATCTCAATTTGGGCCAGGAAAGCATAACTTAGACTTTCAAGGTTAATTATTTTCCTGGTTTATATTTGTGAAGCATAACGGTGGAGTTAGTGATGCTGAAGCGTTTCTTTATTACCGGTACAGACACTTCTGTAGGGAAAACGGTGGTTTCCCGCGCATTGCTACAAGCGTTAGCCTCCCAGGGAAAAACGGTTGCGGGATATAAACCCGTAGCGAAGGGGAGCAAAGAGACACCCGAAGGGCTGCGTAATAAAGATGCCCTGGTGTTGCAGAGTGTTTCAACCATCGAACTGCCTTATGAAGCAGTTAATCCTATCGCGTTAAGCGAAGAAGAAAGTAGCGTGGCGCACAGTTGCCCAATCAATTACACCCTCATTTCAAACGGCCTGGCAAACCTGACCGATAAAGTCGATCATGTCGTGGTAGAAGGGACTGGCGGCTGGCGCAGTCTGATGAATGATTTGCGTCCACTCTCTGAATGGGTGGTGCAGGAACAGTTGCCGGTGTTGATGGTTGTCGGTATTCAGGAAGGTTGCATTAACCATGCACTGCTAACAGCTCAGGCGATTGCCAACGACGGGCTGCCGCTCATTGGCTGGGTGGCTAACCGAATCAACCCAGGACTGGCGCATTATGCGGAAATCATTGATGTGCTGGGTAAAAAACTTCCGGCACCGCTCATTGGTGAACTGCCTTATCTGCCGCGCGCCGAACAGCGAGAACTGGGGCAATACATCCGCTTAGCTATGCTGCGCAGTGTGCTGGCGGTAGATAGAGTCACGGTGTAACGTCCGCGAAATTACCGACGCAATGACGCAGGCAATCAATAAACCGGGGAGTAGCTGATACTCCCCAGTCATTTCACATATCATCAACGTCGACATAATCGGCGCGTGCGTGGTTGCCGCCAACAGTGTCGCCATCCCGGTCAATCCGAGTAAAAGCGTAATTTCTTCGCCATCAGGGAACCATAATCCCAGGCTACGACCATACAACATGCCAATGGCAAGACCGATAAATAGCGTCGGTGTAAAGACCCCACCGGGTGCGCCGGAACCGCTACTCGCCAGCACGGCACACAGTTTACAAAGGAAGATCCCGGCAATGATCATTAACAGTGGTGGGGCGGTTAAAAAGGATTGTACGGTGCTATAGCCGTTGCCCCACACTGCAGGTGTGAACAGGGAAAGCAGACCCACGATCAACCCGCCTAGTGCCAGTTGCCAGGGCGGCGCAAGTTTGAGACTCACAAATCCACGATGGCAGGCGTTCATTAACGTTAACAACAGTGGTCCGCACAGACCTGCCAGCACACCTGTACTGATAATCAGCGCATAGTCACGAGCCTGAACCGTCACTGAGAGTTGTACGTTGTAGAGTAACGCGTCGCTATGATTAATCAGATTGCTAACCAGCAATGCCACGACGGCGGAAATAATCACCGGGCCGAGAGAGGCCAACATCATAGTGCCAAACAGCACTTCGGCGATAAATAAACTGCCAGCAAGCGGGGCACGATAGGCCGCAGCCATTCCCGCCGCGGCCCCACAGGCGATCCATAATTTCCACTCCTGGCGTGGCGTAAAACGTTGGGCAAAACAGGAGGCGGCAAGGGCAGCTAAAAGAATCATCGCACCTTCGCGACCAATTGCACTGCCGCTGGTTACTACCAGCAGCGAGGCAAGCGATTTAACCAGGCTTGCTGCGTAATCGAACTGTCCATCGGTTTGCAACGCTTCCATGTAATCGGTCGGCGCATGAGGGCGTTGTTGGGTAAATTTCTGCCAGCCCATCAGCAACAAACCCGCCGCCAGTCCGCCGAGCGCCGGAGTTAGCAACCGTCGCCAGGGGGAAAGGTTTGTCGCTGCATTGACCAGACTGCCGGAGTCATTATTGAGGAACAACCACTCCAGTAGCAGCATCGCATGACGAAACCCGGCAACGGCAAAGGCCGCGAGAATACCGACGACTGTTGCGATAAGCAGACGGCGGAACATAGTGCGCAGATCCGGATAGATGTGTAGATGATGCATGAGCAGAAATGGGCAATGAAACACGGGCGACTATTTTGCGGCAAAAGAGGCCAGCCGCAAAAGCAGTGCGTGCTTTAAGAGATAAAAAAACGTGACACTGTAACCTATTATTGCCGGATTGCGCGTAATCGTCACCATCCGGCAATATTACGGTGATCCTATCGAAACAGCGGTTTAACCGCGACAGGAATTAACAGTTGTGATTGCCATTGCGCCAGCGTTAAGCGAGCCAGTTCACCCAGTGCACGGTAGAAAGGGTGTTCTGCTTTTTCGATAAAAACATCAAGAAAACGTGTTGACCACGGAAAAAGGTGCCATGCCAGCAATTCTTCGCATTCTGTCTGGCGACCATTTTCCGCCAACCACGCAGCCATCAACAGCAGTGAACCAAAATGATCTTCCGGTTCGTTTTGCTTCATTTCAAACTGAATGCCTTTCTCGCGCATCCACTGACGAAGTGCCAATGTTGAATCGCCAAACAGCACAGATTCGCGATCCAGCCAGACCGACCCCCACGGCGGAGACGGCAGTGCCCACGGGCCGACAAACAAACGCTGCCAGGCCTGGGCGTGAGTCTCTTCACACTGTGTCTGAAAAGCCGTCACCAGCGGCGCTAATGACGCTTCTGGTAGAGGCCACTGAGTTTCCCAGCCGTCACTGGTGAGTACCGCAACCAGAGGTGCGGCTTCCGCACTCTCTGGAGCGTAATAAAACAGCGCGCCCAACACGCGCGCCGCGACAGAAAAATTATCTTGCTGTGAAAAATGGGTCATTCCTAACATCCTGAAATGTGCGGGTTGCCCCGCACCAATTTGTTAACCTGCAATAGCCATTCCTACTGTCATGTGCAGGCCATAAAAGAGCACACGCCCGATCATCTCACCGCCAAGTATGAGGATTAGCCCCAGAATAAGTCCGGCAACGTGAGGTTCACGGCGACGAATGAGCGGGCAAAGCCAGCATCCAAGACCTGCGCATAACAATACCACACGCCAGACCTGTAAGGAGGCGTAATCTGGTACCAGTGCGCTGGCTTGTTGCACGGATGAGTGAATAGACGCCAGAGACAAACCTTGCAGCACAATCACCCCGGCACAAGCGATCAGCGCCAGAACGCTAATGATGGCAAATGGTGTGGTATTAAATGTAACGCGGGCTGCCCGCAGAATTGCGGCAGCAAGTATTGGACCGCTCAACAATACCGTCAGGAAGAAAGCCAGCGTAGTGTAACCGTTATGCCAGGTTGGCACGGTGTCGATTTGATACACGCAGGTCATCATCCAGACGAAAATGACGCCGAGCGCCATGCTGACAAGTAACCAGAGTTTCCCCAACGCTTGCGGCATTTTACCGATGACCGCCACCAGCCACCATAGTCCGCCAACGGCAAAAAATATGGAACCGGCAGCAATCTCGTTACTCAGACCAGAAGCTCCGATTCGATTCAGCGAGTTAAACGCTCGCAGTGGCGATCCCAGGTGCATGACAGAGGCAATAAACCCGATGCCCATCAACAGCCAGAGGAAAAACATGCCACGGACAATACGCTGACGGTCTGCGTCATTTTTGGCGGCGAACCAGCCAATTCCGCTAACAATCAGCGCGCCTACTACGCATTGACCCAATACGGTAAAGATAACCAGTGGCCACTCATGCCATCCATTTCCCATTTTACACTTCCTCCGGATTAGCCAGATAACCAGTGGTATCGCCGGTCGGGCGGCTGTTGGCGTTAGGTTTGATAACGATATTGGGTTTTGTGAAATGCGCGCGCGGCAGTGGCGCGACGGCAGCAAGAGTGCCGTGCTTCTGGCGCAGCTCTTCAATTGGACCGAACTCAAGTGCACGCAGCGGGCAGGATTCGACACATATGGGTTGTTTCCCCTCGGCGACGCGCGAATAACAACCATCGCACTTCGTCATGTGCCCTTTTTCAGCATTGTACTGTGGCGCGCCGTACGGACAAGCCATGTGGCAGTAGCGGCAGCCGATACAAACATCTTCATCAACCACCACAAAGCCATCTTCACGCTTATGCATTGCGCCGCTGGGGCAGACTTTTGTACATGCGGGGTCATCGCAATGGTTACAGGAGATGGAGAGATAATAAGCGAACACGTTCTGGTGCCAGACGCCATTATCTTCCTGCCAGTCGCCGCCAGCGTATTCATAAATACGGCGGAAACTGACTTCCGGGCCAAGATCTTTAAAATCTTTGCACGCCAGTTCGCAGGTTTTACAGCCAGTACAGCGGCTGGAATCGATAAAAAATCCATATTGTGTGGTCATGGGCTACTCCTTAAACCTTTTCGATCTGGACAAGATTGCTGTGCGACGGGTTTCCCTTTGCCAGCGGTGAAGGGCGGTGAGAGGTCAGAATATTGATACTGCCGCCGTGATCGACCCGGTCACCAAACATATCCGCTTTAAGCCACGCACCTTGCCCGATGGCGGTAACGCCAGGCAGAATACGCGGAGTCACTTTTGCGGCAATCAGCATTTCTCCATTATTGTTAAATACCCGCACGGTATCGCCATGACGGATACCGCGTGCCTGAGCATCAATGGGGTTGATCCACACCTCTTGTGGGCAGGCCTGCTGTAACACATCAATATTGCCGTAGCTGGAGTGGGTACGCGCTTTGTAATGGAAGCCCGTTAACTGCAGTGGATAGGTTTTCCGCAGGGGATCGTCCCAGCCATCAAAACCTGGGGTATACGCAGGAAGGGGATGAATAATTTCATCTTTTTTCAATTCCCAGGTATCTGCAATCTTCGCCAGTCGTTCAGAATAAATTTCGATTTTCCCCGAAGGTGTTTTCAACGGGTTTGCCTGTGGATCTTCACGGAATGCGCGGAAAGCGACGTAGTGTTCTTCCGGGCATTTTTTCTTAAAGATCCCGGTCGTTTTCATCTCCTCGTAGTCGGGCATCTCAGGGTTACGTTCCTTCGTTTTCGCATGGAGATATTTGATCCATTCATGCTGACTGCGACCTTCAGTAAGGGTTTGATAAACGTCTGGTCCTAAGCGTTTGGCGACTTCACTCAGCATCCAGTAGATGGGTTTGCGTTCAAATTTTGCTGAGGTTGCGGGTTGGGCGAGGATCACATAGCCCATATTCCCTGCAGATTCATGAGAGATAAGGTCTTCTTGCTCTGTTGGCATCAGGTCGGGCAACAGGATATCGCAATACTTAGCCGAGGCCGTCATGAAGTGGTCAATGCCAACAATCATCTCGCACTTGCTGTCATCCTGAAGCACCTCATGGGTGTGATTGATGTCGCCATGTTGATTGATCAATGTGTTACTGGCGTAGCACCATAAAAACTTGATGGGGACATCCAGTTTTTCTTTTCCACGAACACCATCACGGGTCGCGGTCATTTCCGTACCATGGTCGATGGCATCTGTCCATGTAAAGACGGAAATCTGCGTTTTAACAGGATTCTCGAGCATCGGGAACCATTCTACCCCCAGATCCCAGCTACCTTCGCGTACGCCTGAGTTGCCGCCGTTTATGCCGACGTTGCCGGTGAGAACGGAAAGCATGGCAATAGCGCGGGATGTTTGCTCGCCGTTGGAATGTCGTTGTGGCCCCCAACCCTGACAAATATAAGCAGGTTTTGCTGAACCGATCTCTCGTGCCAACTGGATAATTTTTTCTGCCGGGATGCTGGTGATTTTTGCTGCCCATTCCGGCGTTTTAGCTATGCCGTCAGGCCCTTCGCCCAGAATATAGGCTTTATAATGCGCGTTACGTGGTGCGTTGGCGGGCAGCGTTTTTTCATCGTAACCAACACAATATTTGTCGAGAAATGGCTGATCGACCATGTTTTCAGTAATCAGTACCCAGGCAATCGCACAGGCCAGTGCGCCATCGGTGCCAGGGCGAATGGGCAGCCATTCATCTTCACGCCCGGCAGCAGTGTCGTTATAACGTGGATCGATGACGATCATGCGTGCGTTTGAACGTTCGCGGGCTTGCTCGACGTAGTAAGTGACACCACCGCCGCTCATCCGCGTTTCTGCCGGGTTATTTCCGAACATAACGACCAGTTTCGTATTGGCGATATCATCCGGGCTGTTGCCATCATTGGCACCGAACATATAACTCATTGCGGCACTGATCTGTGCGGTACTGTAGCTGCCATAGCGACTGAGAAAACCACCGCAAGAGTTCATCAGACGGTACGGGACGTTTGAGTTGGTGATATTTCCGCCATCTACACCTGTTCCGTACAGGACATGTACAGCCTCATTGCCGTAATCTTTTAGGATCCGCCGAAGATTATCACTGATGGTATCCAGGGCTTCGTCCCAACTTATCCGTTCAAATTTACCTTCACCGCGCTTGCCGACGCGCTTCATGGGATATTTCAACCTATCAGGATGATTCATCCGTCGGCGGATAGAGCGCCCGCGTAAACACGCGCGAACCTGATGATTACCGTAGACGTCGTCACCTGTCGTATCAGACTCCACCCAGTACACGGTGTCATCTTTCACATGCAAACGTAACAGACAGCGGCTCCCGCAGTTAACGGTGCAGGAACTCCAGACCGCTTTCTCTTCTACCGGAACCTCTGCCGCCCGAACCATTTGGGAAAATGGCAGAGTGAAAGCACTGCTTGCCAGCGCGAGACTGCCAAGTGCGGAGGTTTTCATCAGACTTCTACGGCTGATTTCAGCCTTCATGAGCGCCTCTGTGGTATGGATTTTCATAATTACTCACTTATTGCTTTTCAAACAAAATGTCATGCCAGAATTTATGGTTGTAGTGGGTTATATTTTTTCGATCTCGACCAGATTAGTGTGCTGCGGGTTTCCCTTCGCCAGTGGTGAAGGGCGCAGAGTGGTTAGCGTATTCACACAGCCGCCATGGTCGATTTTATCGCCAGACATATTGGCCTCGTGCCAGGCTCCCTGGCCCATAGCGCTAACTCCAGGGAGAATACGTGGTGTCACTTTGGCTGGTAGCCGAACTTCGCCACGATGGTTAAACACCCGCACCATATCGCCGTTGGCAATCCCACGTTTCTGCGCATCTATAGGGTTGATCCACACCTCCTGACGGCAGGCAGCCTTCAGGAGATCAATATTGCCGTAGGTCGAGTGAGTACGGGATTTGTAATGGAAACCAAACAGTTGAAGTGGGAAGGTTCTACGTTCAGGGGAGTCCCAGCCTTCAAAGGTAGAGGCATAAACTGGCAGTGGGCTTATCACTTCATCTTTTTCCAGTTCCCAGGTACGGGCAATTTCCGCCAGCTTGCTGGAATAAATTTCAATCTTACCGGAAGGTGTTTTAAGTGGATTTGCCTCGGGGTCGTCACGAAATGCTTTGTAGGCGACAAAATGACCATTGGGATCTTTACGCTTATAGATACCCATTTTTTTCAGTTCGTCGTAAGACGGTAACGCCGGATCTTTGGCAAGCATTTTGGCGTACAGATGTTGTAACCATTGTTCCTGCGTGCGACCTTCAGTGAACTTTTGATAGACGTCAGGTCCAAGACGTTTCGCGACTTCACTCAGGATCCAGTAAATCGGTTTACGTTCGAATTTTTCGCTGGTGACTGGCTGGAGGAAAATGAGATATCCCATGTTACCGGCGTAGTCGTTAGGAATAATATCTTCCTGCTCAACGGTCATCAGGTCTGGCAGCAGAATGTCGGCATATTTTGCCGATGAGGTCATAAAGTTTTCGATGACCACAATCATTTCGCATTTCGATTCGTCTTGCAGAATTTCATGCGTTTTGTTGATGTCAGAATGCTGATTAACGAGGGTATTTCCCGCGTAGTTCCAGATGAACTTAATGGGCACATCCAGTTTATCTTTGCCGCGGACGCCGTCGCGGATTGCCGTCATTTGCGGACCATGATCGATAGCATCTGTCCAGCTGAAGCAGGAGATTGACGTTTTGACCGGATTATCCAGCACCGGCAGGCGTTCTATGGTAATGGTATAGGTCGATTCACGCGCGCCACTATTTCCGCCGCTGATGCCGACATTGCCCGTCAAAATAGGTAACATAGCAATAGCGCGTGCAGTCAGTTCGCCGTTTGCCTGGCGTTGCGGCCCCCAGCCCTGGCAGATATAAGCGGGTTTTGCTGTGCCAATTTCACGCGCCAGTTTGATGATACGGTCTACCGGGATACCGGTAATTTGCGAAGCCCACTGCGGCGTTTTCGCTGTGTTATCATCACCTTCACCAAGAATATAGGCTTTATAGTGACCATTTTTGGGTGCATCTGCGGGTAAGGTTTTTTCGTCATAGCCGACGCAGTATTTATCGAGAAAAGGTTGATCAACGAGATTTTCGTTAATCAATACCCAGGCAATACCCGCAACCAGCGCGGCATCGGTGCCCGGGCGAATAGGGAGCCATTCATCTTCACGACCAGCAGCCGTATCGGTATATCGCGGATCGATAACAATCATTTTGGCGTTCGATTTCTCGCGCGCTTTTTCAAGAAGATAAGTGATGCCACCGCCGCTCATGCGGGTTTCTGCCGGGTTGTTACCAAACATCACGACCAGCTTGCTGTTTTCAATATCCGTGGTGCTGTTGCCATCATTACTGCCGTAGGTGTAGGGCATGGCACAGGAAATTTGCGCGGTGCTGTAGGAGCCATACTGATTGAGTGAACCGCCGTAGCAGTTCATCAGGCGTTTGACCGCCGAGGCTGATGGCGAAGAGCGGGTCATATTGCCGCCAACAATCCCCGAAGAGTACTGAATATATACAGCCTCATTGCCATATTGTTCGACGGTTTTTTTCAGGCTACTGGCGATAGTATCCAGGGCTTCATCCCAGCTAATCCGTTCGAATTTGCCTTCACCGCGTGTACCCACGCGTTTCATTGGGTAATTCAAGCGATCGGGATGATTAATACGCCGGCGGATGGAGCGACCGCGCAAACAGGCGCGTACCTGATGGTTGCCGTACTCATCGCTGCCGGTATTGTCAGTTTCCACCCAGGTCACTTCATTATCTTTAACATGTAGACGAAGTGCACAGCGGCTACCACAGTTGACGGAACAGGCACCCCAGATCACTTTTTCGCTGGCCTGTTGTACCGTTGCCGCTGCACTGCGCAGGGTGAACGGTAAAGAAAAACCGCCTGCAGCCAGCGCCAGAGAACCTATCGCGGTTGATTTAACGAGTGTTCTGCGGCTGATGCCCACCATTCGGTCATTTTTGGACATAACTCACTCCCTGTTCTTTATCGTTATATAAATGTTTATAT
>NZ_SJWV01000099.1:0-14863 GCF_004352695.1 Escherichia sp. KCJ4928 | reverse complement strand
CCGTAGGTCGGATAAGGCGTTCACGCCGCATCCGACAGCCAGCGCCTGATGCGACGCTGCCGCGTCTTATCAGGCCTACAAATCCGAACCGTAGGTCGGATAAGGCGTTCACGCCGCATCCGACAACCAGCGCCTGATGCGACGTTTACACCCGTCCGTAGCGATCCGCGAAGCGCACCACATCATCCTCTTCGAGATAAGAGCCGGAGCGCACTTCAATTAAATCGAGCGGAATTTTCCCCGGGTTTTCCAGGCAGTGCGTCGCCCCCAGCGGAATATAAATGGACTCGTTTTCACCAAGCAGTTTGATATCACCGTCAATGGTGACTTTTGCCGTTCCCGCTACCACTACCCAGTGTTCCGCGCGGTGATGGTGCATCTGTACCGACAAGCCCTCGCCCGGTTTCACGGTGATGCGTTTCACCTGGTAGCGGTCGCCCGCGTCGATAGAGTCATATTTGCCCCACGGACGATACACTTCGCGATGCACCCGATGCTCATGGCGACCATCGGCTTTGATCTGCTCGACCACTTTTTTCACATCCTGCACCGCGTTACGGTCGGCAATCAGCACCGCATCTTTGGTCTGCACTACCACCAAATCTTTCACCCCGACGGTGGTGACCAGGCCAGATTCGGCATACACATAGCTGTTTTCGGTTTTGTGATTAATCACATCGCCGTGGCAAACGTTGCCCTCGGCGGTGTGGGCGCTAATTTCCCATAATGAGGACCAGGAGCCGACATCGCTCCAGCCCGCATCCATCGGCACCACAACAGCATCTGCCGTACGTTCCATGACCGCGTAATCCACCGACTCTTCCGGGCAGGCGAGAAACGCTTCTTCATCCACGCGAATAAAATCGAGATCCGGATCGACGGCGCTCATCGCTTTTTCACAGGCATCGAGAATATCCGGGCGATATTTTTTCAGTTCTTCGAGATAGCGTCCGGCGCGGAACAGGAACATGCCGCTGTTCCAGTAATATTCGCCACTTGCCACATAGGCCTGAGCGGTTTCCAGATTCGGTTTTTCGACAAACTGCGCCACTTCAAAGGCCACCGTATCCTGCTCACCCGCAGACACTTCACCGCGACGAATATAGCCATAACCGATTTCAGGTAGATCCGGCACAATGCCAAAGGTCACCAGCTTGCCCGCTTCGGCATACGGTATGGCATTACGCACGGCGGCACGGAACGCGTCTTCATCGGCAATCACATGATCCGCCGCCAGCACCAGCATTAACGGGTCGCTCTCCGGACTATGACGTGTTGCCGCCAGCGCCGCCAGCGCAATGGCTGGTGCAGTGTTACGCCCTGCCGGTTCGAGAATAATGTTCTCGGTGAGTTTGTTCAGTTGGCGCAGCTGTTCCGCGACAATAAAGCGGTGCTGCTCATTGCAAATCACCACCGGGCTTTCGCACTCTACGCCTTTCAGGCGGCAGATGGTGGTTTGCAGCATGGTGAGATCGCCTTTCAGGCATAAAAACTGCTTGGGGTAAAGTACGCGGGAAAGCGGCCATAAGCGGCTACCGGAGCCACCTGCCATCACAACTGGATAGAGTTTCGACTGCGCCATAATTATCCCCGAATATCATTTATAAATTGACGTAACACGTTCTCTTTATCGAGCGTACGTTCGGCATATTCACGTGCCACCGTGTTGTGTTTGGGCAGCAGGAGCGCCTGACGAATCCCCGCCACCAGCGCCTCGACCGATTCCGGTTCAACGCAAACCGCAATGCCCGGAAAGGTTTCGCAAAGCTGTCCCAGTTCTGTGTGGGCTTCTGCAGTAATCACCGCGTTACCGCCTACCGCCAGAATATTGGTCAGTTTCGACGGCAATACGGCATCTGCCGCGCCGCGTTTTTGCACCACCAGATGGCAATCGCCCATCTTCAGCAGTGCGGGTAAAGCGTCATACGATTGCAGCGGAAAAAATTGCATGTTGCGCAGACCACGCTGTTGCGCCATTTTTTCCAGCCGCGCTTTGCCGCCGCCCTGCCCGACAATGGCAAAAATCAGCGGTTCATCGCGCAGGAGATCGGCAGCTTCAATAACGTTTTCCAGCCCCTGCTTTTCACCAATATTGCCGGAGTAAAGAATGATTTTTTTGTTATCCGGCAGGCCAAGCTGGTTACGAAGGGCATCAACATCGGCGTCTGCAACATGCTGAAAACGGGCGATTTCCGACCAGTTGGGGAAGAAAATGATGTTATCCGCCGCCACGCCTTTTTCGATGGCTTTATTCATCATCGAACGCGAAATCGTGGAGACGTTATCGACGTTATGCAGTCCGCTACGTTCGAACGCCGTCGCCAGCTGCGCCACTTTGCCGCCTTTGCCTTTTCCGGCAAGGCCCAGCCCCAGCATGGCGTCCACTTCGTAATCCTGAATATGCAGCACGGTACGCGCACCAGAGAGTTTCGCCAGCAGGCGCATTCCCGGCGTGCAAAACAGCGTTGGCACCACGCCGATAATGCGATCCGGCTTCCAGCGACGTTGCGCCATCAGAGGAAAGAAACTGCTGACGGCAAAACTGCCGAGATGTAACAGGCGTTTCAGGGTGCTCGGCTGTTTTGGCACGTACAGCGGGCAGCGCCACACCGTGGCGGCCCCCTCTTCTCGTTTGTACCGCCAGGCGGAATAGTTCTCGCCCACCTGCCATTGCGGGTAGTAAGGCGGTGCGGTAATAACCCGCACCTCATGACCTTGTGCCGCCAGCCATTCCACCATCTCGCCGGTGTATTTGCCGATGCCGGTTAACTCCGGCGAGTAGTTAATGCCGTAGACCAGTATTTTCATAATCCGGGTACTCCGGTACGCTTCTCAGCGAGAAAATAGGCGCGGCTGTTAGCATGAACATTATCACTGGCGAGCAGCGCGTCCGACGTCAGCCAGCGGTAATCGTCATGCTGCTCATCCGGCAGTAACAGCTCTTCTTCCGCTACCGTGAAGCGAAAACCGAGCACCACATAGTGAGTGGTGAAATCCGTGCCAGAGAAGTTATCGTCATAAAAGTGCTGCCAGACACCGTAAAACTGGCCTGCTGTTATCGGCAGACGCAGCCCCAGTTCCGCCATCGTCAGCCGCTCAAATGCGGCCTCCAGCGTTTCGTCTTTCTGCACGCGCCCTCCCGGCACAAACCAGTAACCCTGCGCCGGGCGGTTGGTTCTTTTGCCAAGCAGAAACTCGCCGCGACTGTTCTCGACAATAAAGTCGAGAGAGACAAGCGGGGTGGAGCGCACTACCGTGGCAAAGTCTTCCTGACGTAAAAACATCATTACCCCCGAAAGCGGTCTTGATTCTCAAGGAACCACTGGTAAGTGCTGGCAAGCCCCGCTTCCAGTGAGATTTCGTGATACCAGCCAAGCTGATGCAGGCGCGTCACATCCAGCAGTTTGCGCGGCGTACCATCCGGTTTGCTGGCATCAAAAACCACCCGACCTTTGTAACCCACCACTTTGGCGATGGTTTGCGCCAGCTCGCGGATAGTGCAGTCAACGCCCGTGCCGACGTTAATGTGCGACAGCATCGGCTGGGTGTTCTCCAGCCAGACTTCGTGCGCCAGCTCCATGACATGAATGCTCGCCGCCGCCATATCATCGACGTGCAGGAATTCACGCATCGGTGTACCGCTGCCCCATACCACCACGTCCGGTGCATTCTGTGCCGTCGCCTCGTGGAAGCGACGCAGCAATGCAGGGATCACATGCGAATTACTCGGGTGGAAGTTGTCATGCGGGCCATACAGGTTGGTCGGCATGACTGAGCGGTAATCGCGTCCGTACTGGCGGTTGTATGATTCGCACAGTTTGATCCCGGCGATTTTGGCAATGGCGTAAGGCTCGTTGGTCGGCTCCAGCGTGCCCTGCAATAACTCGCTTTCTGCCATCGGCTGTTTTGCCAGTTTCGGGTAGATACAGGACGATCCAAGAAACAGCAGTTTGTTCACGTCGTTCTGATGCGCGGCGTGAATGATGTTGCTCTCAATCATCATGTTCTGGTAGATGAAATCCGCCGGATAGGTGTTGTTGGCAACAATGCCGCCCACTTTCGCCGCCGCCAGATAGACCTGGTCAATGCGTTCGCTGGCAAAGAAATCATGCACCGCGCGGCTGTCCAGCAGGTTCAGCTCGTCGCGGGTGCGTAATACCAGTTCCACATCACCGCGCTGTTCGAGCTGCCGCCTGATGGCAGAACCGACCATCCCACGATGGCCAGCGATAAAAATGCGTTGTTTACTCATGCTTATGACTCCAGCGCGATCGCCACGTCGTAGCCGTGAGATTTCAGCAGAGAGTGTTTTTTCGCCGCTTCGAGGTCATTAGCCACCATTTCAGACACCATCTCTCTGAGGGTGATTTCCGGTTTCCAGCCCAGTTTTTCGTGCGCTTTGGTCGGGTCGCCGAGCAGCGTTTCAACTTCTGCCGGACGGAAGTAACGCGGATCAACGGCGATAATCACATCGCCCGGTTTAACGCCCGGCGCGTCATGCCCGGTGACGGAAACCACAATGCCCTTCTCTTCAACGCCCGTGCCTTCAAAGCGCAGTTTGATGCCCAGCTGTGCTGCCGCCATTTCCACGAACTGACGCACGGAGTACTGAACGCCGGTCGCGATAACGAAATCTTCCGGCTGTTCCTGTTGCAGCATCATCCACTGCATTTTTACGTAGTCTTTGGCATGGCCCCAGTCACGCAGGGAATCCATATTGCCGAGGTACAGGCACGACTCCAGCCCCTGGGCGATGTTGGCGATTGCGCGGGTGATTTTGCGGGTAACGAAGGTTTCGCCGCGGCGCGGGGATTCATGGTTGAAGAGAATACCGTTACAGGCGTACATGCCGTAGGATTCGCGGTAGTTAACGGTGATCCAGTAGGCGTACAGTTTGGCGACCGCATACGGAGATCGCGGGTAGAACGGCGTGGTTTCTTTCTGCGGAATTTCCTGCACCAGACCGTACAGTTCAGAGGTGGAAGCCTGATAGAAACGGGTTTTCTTTTCCAGACCGAGGAAGCGGATCGCCTCGAGCAGGCGCAGCGTACCCATCGCATCGACGTCTGCGGTATATTCCGGTGACTCAAAAGAAACCGCAACGTGGCTCATTGCGCCCAGGTTGTACACTTCATCCGGCTGCACTTCACGCAAAATGCGCGTCAGGTTGGAGGTATCACTCAGGTCGCCATAATGCAGATGGAATTTCGGGTTGCAGGTGTGCGGATCCTGATAAATGTGATCCACGCGCTCGGTGTTGAATGACGATGCACGACGCTTAATACCATGCACCTCGTAACCTTTTTCCAGCAGAAACTCTGCCAGGTAAGAACCGTCTTGTCCGGTTACACCGGTGATGAGAGCGACTTTTGACATGTCTTATTCCTCTGTATTTTTGAATTTATTCAGTTTCAACGCGTTCGCGTATCACCACTGCGGGATTCCCCCGGCAAACCACATTTGCCGGAAGCGATTTAAAAACACTGCTTCGTGCACCCACGACGGTGCCGTCGCCGATTGTGACGCCTGGGGCAACAAAGACATCGGTTGCCAGCCAGCATTTCTCGCCAATCACAATAGGCGTGGCGTTAATGGTGAAATGTTGACTTGCATGGTCGTGGCTCCCGGTGCATAAATAACTTTTTTGCGATATCACCGAATGTGCGCCAATGGTTATTTCACCGAGGGTATATAAATTGACCTCATCGCCGACCCACGCGTAATCACCTAAGGTTAATTTCCACGGATAGGTAATTTTTACTGACGGCCGAATAACTACGTTTTTTCCTATTTTTGCGCCGAATAAACGTAATAAAAATGCCCGCCAGCGATACAATACTTGTGGCGACCAGGCAAATAATGTTGCCTGTACTGCCCACCACAATTGCACTTTAATAGCGTTGCCACCCCGGAACCCTTTCGGCACCGAGAATCCACTTAAATCCTGCATCGTTTTCCCTTATATTCAGCTTTTGTTATATAAGGCTTTCGTCTTTGAGGTAGTACGCTGGCGTAAATGCCAGGATAATTCTGCCCAGAAGCCAGGCACATGTAATATTTGCCGTTGGACTTTTTTCGCGTCAGCACACAATTCCATATTATTGGTGGTAGATACCCCACCCATAGAAAATTCAGACACCAGGCCATTGAGTTTTTTAAATGCATAACCTGCTTTATACATTTTGGCTGCCAGCGCGTAATCAGAAGAAACTTTATATTCCAGGTCATAACGCCATTTTTTCAAACCGGATACTGGGAAAAATATCGCCTGATGACTGGCGGGCAGGCTGTGATAAATATACCAACCCGGTTTGGCGCTACGTTTAATTTTATGCCCGTCGCCAAAATCCAGCAGCGCATCGCCGGTGATCATCACGTTATCTTTTTGCATTTTTAACTTACGGACAAAATATGCGGCATCCTGATGAAAAATATCGCCCGAGTTGAGAAACAACGCGAACTTGCCTTGTGCCATCGCAATGCCCTTGTTCATGGCGTCGTAGATACCGTTATCTGGCTCGCTGACAAAGCGTAGGTTATAGATACTATTGAGATTTTCCAGATACTCACGGGTACCGTCGTTGGAACCGCCATCGACAACAATCCATTCGAAGCTGATATCGTCCGCCTGCGCCAGATGCGCCAGCGAGGCATGTGTTTTGACTATCCCTTCGAGGTTACGAAACGCGACAGTGATTATGCTAAGCAACATGTTCTTATTCTTACCTCGTAATATTTAACGCTTTTCGCAAAATAAACGGACAGACGATTAAAAATGCATATTCCGGGCTAAATATCGAACCGGTAAAAAACAGCGATACCGGAGTAAAAAGATATAATTGCACGCGAAAATTGCGGTTATCACCAAAAGCGTTGATCATCATTTTTATCACTTTCCCCATGTACCACAGCGATAAAAACACCGCGAACCAGGAAAAATAAATAATCAGCAGATACAAACCATTGTCTATGGTTTTTCCGACATCCGCACCGTTAAATATTCCGAATGATGCGACATATTCATAAAGTGAGCCAAATCTGACTACACCGTCAATATGGGTCAAAGAATAACCGACCATCACCAGCGGACCGACAATACGATAATACGATGACGATCCTTCCGTACCTAAATCGCCCAGACGGGTGGAAATATAAGGAAACGCGATTACCACACCAACCAGGAATACAGCCAGAGAAATCAATGCTAACGGTAACTTTTTCTTAATCGCCTCTTTATTCAGATATTGAAATGCCCACTCCAGCAAATAAAACAGGATAAAGGTCATAACCCCTGAAAACGATCCGGATAATATTATCCCTGCGAGAATCATAGCATCTGTTTTAGGCGTTTTGATACCAAACTGTTTGATGCTGAGCCAAATTGAGATTAATGCCAGAGCGAAAAATGCCGGTTCGAAATAAAGTGCTGTCGTGCGCTTGCCGCCGAATTTAATGAAATTCAGCACATAGCTGTTGCTGTAAATCAGATATTTCGAAATCGACTCCATAATACTGCTGCCACCGGTGAGGATAATTTGCGCCATCTCCACCGCCGCCAGCGCCACCACCAGCCCGACCACCAGATAAAAGAAACGTAATATCTTGCGATGGTTGTGTGGCGAAATTGTTTTAAAACGAATACTCCACACCATGCCAATAATGATCACAATATAGACAAACAGCATGGTTGAAGTGACGTATTTACTGGCATCCAGCGACTGACCAAACAGATAGTTGAACGCCGTGAGCCCCGCGCCAATCCCCAGGGCAATCATCAATTTTCTAACGCTGATGCGTTCTAAAAACAGCAGTAACAAGACAGGTAAAAAAGTGACGATAGTGATGGGGAAACTTTCGCCAAGCTGGGCGATTTTGACGTTAACCAGCAGGTAGATCAGCGGCAGCAACAGGTAGCTACAGATTCTGATAGAAGTTGACATACTCCTCCAGCATCTGTTGTCCACTGTAGGCCGCGCGGCTGCGTTGGCTGAACTCAGCCAGCGTGGTACCAAATATCGCCTGCGCGATTTCCGGTTTGCTTAACTGCACCAGTTGCAGCACGTCTTCTTCGCTGACGGTTTTACCGCCGGATTTTTGCAACACTTCACGCGCCGCGTCGCTATGGGTGGCAATCACCGGCACGCCAATCGATAGCGCCTCACACAAAATCAGCGGGTAGTTATCGACGCGAGAACTGAATACCAGCGCATCCATCTGATTGAGCGCGCTCATCAACTTGCGCTTGTCAGTTTCAAAGCCGTGATTAACCACGTTGCCAGCGGTGAACGGCGAGAACTTACCAAAGGTATGCAGTTCGATTTTGTCGCCCAGCGCCATCATCTCGCGTACCAGTTGCTGGTTAGTTTTGCCGTCGTAACGCAGATCATGCGCCACCACCGCGATTTTCGGCTTGCCCTGGGTTTCGCGCACCGGAGGCAAGTCCGCCAGAATCGCTTCGGTTGCCATATCAATGCCATTATTGATAATCCTGCAACGCCCTGGCCCGTACAGGCTATTGAAAGCGTCAGCCACATGCTGGCTGGGGGAAATAAACTGACAGCCCAGTGCCAGCATCTCGCGGAATAACTGGCGTTTGCCCGCCACCAGCTGGTGTGCGCGATCAATCTTCACCGGCGGATAATTATTTAAGGTCGGGCATTTCTGGCAGCCCGTTTTCCAGCCTTCACAACCGTCGGTAAAGGCGCAGCGTCCGGTAACGCTCCAGTGGTCGTGCAGCGTCCAGACCAGAGTGGCGTCCGGTTTGTGGTTTTTCACCTTTTCGCAAAAGCGCACCACGCTGTTAAGATTTAGCCAGTAGCTGTGCAGCACATGAAAATGCAGGACCACCGGACCCGGTGTGCGAGTAATGGTGCGATATAACTCATTGAAATTGCCAAACAGATCGCGATTAAACAGACGAAACAGGGCAATATTCGCCATTGCGGTCATCCGCGACGTATGTTTGATGACCTGCGGATAGTTTTGATGGCTGACGCTCTCTTTGCCGCCTTTGCCGTAGCCGTAGACAAAATGTGACGCCAGCCCCTGTTGCAGCGCACGCTGGTGGAGATCTAACGCCACACCGGCTGCCCCGCCTTCCGCCAGTCGCACATTAAATTGCAGAATATTCATTTAATTACCTTCACTCGCGCTTTTTCTCCCACCACCAGCGCGTTGTCCGGGACAGAGTCGAGCACCACGCTGCCCGCGCCCACGGTGACGTTGTTACCAAGCGTGATATCACCAAGAATAATGACGTTGGCACCGAGTTCGACGCCGTTGCCAATGTGTGGACATGCCATGTTATCGGCACCACGATTGCCGATAGTGACGCCGTGGCGAATGGTGAAATCATCCCCCGCTACCACGTTTTTATTGATCACTACGGCGTAACCGTGATGGATAGTAAAGCGGCGGCCAATGGTCGCGGCGGCCTGGATTTCATAACCGAAAAAGCATTCGGTGATAATGCGATACAGCACCAGCAGCGGGGCCGCCCACAGATTGTTGAGGACGTTCTTTTTGCGCCACACCGAACAAAAATGAGCAACACGATAGGCAAGTACCATGCAGCACGGGCGTAAACTCCAGCTGTTGGCACGCAGATCTTCCAGCATCTTTAGCGCCCCCGAATACCATCAGCCAGACGTTTGCCGTTACGCACCGACAGCAGCGTCAGCAAAGTGCGCCAGGTCATACGTTTATTGCGGATCTGGTAGAGAGTAAACAGCTGATATTTTTTGCTGGCGCGGTCAAATTTATCTTTGTGCTTGCGGTAAAAGTGGAAGTACCCGGAGAATTTTTTCGGTGACGAGGTGATCTGCATTTCACCGTGATTGATATGCAGGATCTGCGTCGCCTCTTCCACTTTCCACGGTTCGCCATACTCCACCACCATCCGCAGGAAGATGTCGTAATCCTGTGCCGCTTTCAGTTCGGTATCGAACAAACACTCTTTGAAACGCCACGCCCAGGTAAAGACCTGATTGCCAATGATATTGCGTTTATAGAACAGGCGGCGTGAATACGGCGATTTGGGATACAGCGGCAAACTTGCCGGTTGGGAATAGACTTCACCCTGGCAAACGTAATCGTTAGCGTACAAAAAGGCGTGAGTGACCAGTTGCTGTTTATGGGCGAGGAAGACGCTCAGACGGTTGGGTGTCCATTCATCATCATCATCGATCCCGGTGATATATTCCCCTTGCGCCAGCATAATCGCCTGGTTACGTACCGCGCACGCCCCGCTGTTAATGTCGTTGTGAATGTAGGTAATACGCGGATCGTTGAGGGCGGTGACGTACTGTTGCAGTTGTTCCCAGGAGGTGGAGCAATCATCCACGATGATCATCTCCCAGTTGCTGTAGTCCTGGCGCAGGACCGATTTTATCGCCCGAATCGCCAGTTGTTGGCGGTTCCAGGTCGGCATATAGATTGAGATCAGCGGATTGTCTTTCATAGGTTGTTCTCCCGGAGTGTCGAGATGTTCTGCCGGTTTATAAGCTTGTTTACGGGTTCTGTTGCCGGATGCGGCGTGAGCGCCTTATCCGGCCTACGGAGCTGGTTTGCTTGCCGGATGCGGCGTGAACGTAGGTCGGATAAGATGCGTCAGCATCGCATCCGACAGCGGATGTCGTTATTTCGCATCCGACTTATATTCGTATTCGTAATAGCCATAATCCTGATACGCGCTGGCGCGGCGGAAGATGGAGTTCAGAATCACCCCTTTCACCGGAATACCGTTTTGCTCAAAGCGGCTCAGACTGGTTTCCACTTCTTTCAATGTGTTGACCGCATAACGCGCCACCATTAACGTCGTTCCGACATGACGACCAACAATTGCGGCATCGGTCACTGCCAGAATCGGCGGCGTATCAATCAACACCAGGTCGTAGTTTTTACTCGCCCAGTTCACCAGCTCGGCAAAGCGTTCGCTCATTAACAGTTCAGAAGGATTTGGCGGCACCTGACCGCGCGGGATCAGGTCAAATTTGGCAATAGAGGTCGGTTTAGCTGCGGTAGTAATATCGCCCTGACCAATCAGAATTTCCGACAGGCCATTAACGTTATTAGTGCCCAACAGCTCATGGGTGTAGCCTTTGCGCATATCGCAGTCGATCAACAACACCCGTTTATTGGTCTGGCTGATCACTGCCGCCAGGTTGGCGCAGACAAAGGTTTTACCGATTGACGGGCTAACCCCGGTCATCATCAACACATTGTTCTGCGCCTGCATCATCGCGAAGTGCAGACTGGTACGCAGACTGCGGATGGCTTCAATCGCCAGATCGGTTGGATTCCCCACCGCCAGTAGCTGGCTCTGTTTATAGCGTTTAACTCCTTTGATGGTTTTGACGCTATCGCGCGCTTTCTGCCATTCCGACAACGGGATGCTGGCATAGACGCTGATACCGTGTTCTTCCAGCACCTGCGGGCTTTCGATGCCACGATTAAACAACGAGCGCAGCAGCACACCCACGATAGAGAGCATCAGGCCAAGGATAATCGCGCCGAGGATAATCAGTCCTTTCTTCGGTTTCAGTACACCTGGCTGGGTGATTGCCGGGTCAACAATGCGCACATCGCCGACGGTGCTGGCTTCGGTGATTTTCAGCTCCTGCTCTTTATTCAGCAGTTGCATATAGACCTGCTGACCAGACTCGACATCGCGGGTCAGACGGACAATTTCCTGCTGGGTTTTCGGCATCGCCGTTACGCGACCATTAAGTTTGGCTTTTTCGTCTTCCAGCGCCTGACGTTTCTCCAGTAGCGTGCGGTACGCCGGGTGAACTTTGGTGTACAGCTTGGAGATTTCCGCTTCTTTAAAGGTCAGTTCGTTCAATTGTGCGTCGATGTTCACCATCGAATCGAGCACCGCTTTCGCTTCCAGCGGCAGATCAACAGAATCTTTATCCTGACGGAAGGCATTCAGTTTGTTTTCGGCAACATCGAGGCGGCTACGTACTTCCGGTAACTGTTGCGCGAGGAAAGCGAGGCTTTTCGACGCTTCCGCCGATTTGCGCTCAATATTTTGTTCCTGATAGTTACGGGCGATGCTGTTAAGAATGTCGCGGATCTGTTCACGATCTTCACCGGTATAAGTCAGGCTCAGTACGCCTGCGTCTTTTCCGTTCTCCGTTACCGTCAGGCTGTTTTGCAGTTGATTGATCATCCCCAGCGTGGAGTATTTGATGACGGTAAACTCACTGCCCGGGCGGGCGTGAATGGCTTCAACCATCAGCGTGACGCCTTCTTTTTTCAGCATCTGGCCCGCTTGCCCACGGGCGCTAAAGCCGCCATCACTGCTCAGGGTGTAGTTTTTGTCATCCAGCACATTAAGCGTAAACACCTGATCCGCCATCTCTTTCGGGCGGTTAAAGGTATTCACTTTCACCGTCTCGTTCTGACGCCCCATCAGGCGATCCCAGCCCGCCCCGAAAATCGGGAACGTGTTTTTGCTCACCGCAATATCGAGGTCGAGATCGTCCACCGTTTTACCAAGCACCAGGCGCGAACGAATCAACTGGATCTCGGCGTCCGATGCAGGCGGTTTGTTGGCTAATGCCGAACCAATGTCCTGCACTAACGAATTGCCGCTGTTTTGCTCGATTTGTACCAGTGCGTCGGCACTATAAATCGGCGTGGCGAAGAAAGTGTAAACCACGGCACAGAGGGCAAATACAGCGGTGATGCCAATCACCCACCAGCGCGCTTCAATGACGGTGCCGACCAGGCGACCAATATCGATTTCATCACTGCCCGTTACCGGAGCGGCATGTTGTTTTACTTTTTCTGTCATTCTTATACCTGCTCTGCGTTCAATGCCTGCGCCCACTGGCGGGCAGACCGTTCAAGTAATGTGTACACCGCTGCAAACGTTTCCCGGCTTTTGCGATACGGATCGGGGATTTCACATTCGTTATCCCAGTGACCAAACAGCATCACTTTGCCGCGCATCTCCGGTGCCATCTCGCATAAGCGTTCGATATGGCGCTTTTCCATGGTCAAAATCAGGTCATAGTTGCGACACAGGCGGCGGCTGATTTGCCGGGCACAGTGACCTTCCAGAGACAGTTGATGTTCTGCGGCGACGCTGATAGCAGTAGGGTCAGCGCCCTTACCGACCAGCGCGCCGAGTCCAGCGGACTCCACTTTCAGCTCCGGGTGATAACGTTGCAGTAAGCGTTCCGCCGTCGGGGAACGGCAAATATTGCCGACACAGACAACTAAGATGTTGTTAAACATGACGATTACCAGTTATGAATGTCGCTGGCTGTATCCGTCATGTAACGGACACCGCTAATAGTTGGCAGCAACTGATTGATCAGACGGTTCCAGCGGGAAACCGGGGCGGTGGTGACATACACCACGTCATAAGGTTGCAGGCGGAATTCTGTCGCCATCACCAGCGACGTGGCATCGGACATATCCAGCTGGTAGATATTGGCAATCTTGCCGTTACGCCCGCCCTCGCCTTTCAACGGACGAATGACAAAGATGCCGCTGGCGTTGGAGGTGGTCATGTCGATGCCTTCAGCATTGCCCAGGGCTTCAGTCAGGGTCATGCCGCTAAAGTCCATTTTCAGGGTGCTCTGTTTCTTCACTTCACCCATCACAAATACTTTCAGATCATCATTACGTGGCACGTAGAGAATATCGCCGGGGTAAAGCAGGCGATTCTGGTTGAGGTCGCCGTTTTGCATCAGCGCCTGCAAAGAAATGCGTTCTTCACGACCATTGTGTGTTAGCACCACGTTGCGCCAGTCAGCGGTGTCGGTCAGGCCACCTGCGGCGTTGATGGCATCGAGAATGGTCAGTGGCACATTGGTGATCGCCTGTTGACCGGATTTATTCACCTGACCGGAGATATAGGCCTTTTGTGAGCGGAAGGCGGCGATATTAACGTCCACCTGCGGGTCAGCGATGTACGTCGCTAAGCGCCCGGTAATATCACTGCGGATTTCAGCGAGCGTTTTCCCGACTACGTGAACCTTGCCGATATACGGGTAAAACATAGTGCCGTCAGGCTGTACCCAGTTGCCGGTGTCGCTGGAGCTGCGGTACTGACCAGCTGGCGTGGTGAGTTCCGGGTGATCCCAGACGGTGACATTAAGAACGTCTCCCGGCCCGACGCGATACTGGTAATTCGCGATCTCACTTTCCAGCGTCATATTGGGGCGCGCTACATTCGGGCGTGGGCGTAATTGGTCAATCAGGCGCGGGGTCAGCGGATAAACATTCACCATTTTGTCGAGATCGAAATCAGCGTCCTGCTGTTTGATGACGTCTTTGCCCATCGTCGACATATTGCTGCCCGGAAGTACTGTGCAACCGCTTATCAAGGTTACTGACACCAATAATGGCATCAATTTCATTTTGGATTTCATCATTGTTTATTTATCACTTTGGCAGAGTAATTATCCTGTGCACTATTAATAGCAATGTCGCCATGCACATTTACCTTGCAGTTAATTGAATAAAAATTTAACTGGCATCAGTCCTAAAAAAATTGATTTCATCCGCAGGCTATTGACAGAATAATTCAGACTGGTCTTTCAGGCATCCAGACACGCTACCGCCCCTGGCTTTTTAGCTACCAATACACTGATTTAGCTTAATTTTTCAAACCCTCTCTGCATACAATCGTTGATGAGAAAGGGTTATTGCGGAAATTAACTTCCGAATATAAGGTGACATTATGGTAATTGAATATTGGCTCTCCAATAATGCAGGAGGAAGTGTTACAGCTAACGGAATAGCAGGCAAGGTAACAATTCGGCAATTGGCTATTTTTAAGAATTATATTAAGTGTCATTCAATATGGTTTTTAGGAGTTTCTTTAGGTTGACAATATTTAATATTG
>NZ_SJWV01000098.1:0-14893 GCF_004352695.1 Escherichia sp. KCJ4928 | reverse complement strand
GAATAGTTTTACTGGTATACTGCGTGTCTTGCGCTTTGTTGCGGTGCCAAAACCTGCCCGTGCGAAGTGATTTGTTTTTAAATCATATGGTTAGAGATATGAAACATACTGTAGAAGTAATGATCCCCGAAGCGGAGATTAAAGCGCGTATCGCCGAACTGGGTCGTCAGATTACTGAGCGTTACAAAGACAGCGGCAGCGATATGGTGCTGGTTGGTCTGCTGCGTGGCTCATTTATGTTTATGGCGGACCTGTGCCGTGAAGTTCAGGTATCTCATGAAGTCGACTTTATGACCGCCTCCAGCTACGGTAGCGGCATGTCCACCACCCGTGATGTGAAAATCCTCAAAGATCTGGATGAAGATATCCGTGGCAAGGACGTGCTGATTGTTGAAGATATCATCGACTCGGGGAATACACTGTCGAAAGTGCGTGAGATCTTAAGCCTGCGCGAACCGAAGTCGCTGGCGATTTGTACGCTGCTGGATAAACCGTCCCGTCGTGAAGTGAACGTCCCGGTAGAATTTATCGGTTTCTCGATCCCGGATGAGTTTGTGGTGGGTTACGGCATTGATTACGCACAGCGTTACCGTCATCTGCCGTATATCGGCAAAGTGATTCTGCTGGACGAGTAAGTGTGAAGTTGCCGGATGTGTTGCATCCGGCATGGCATTTTTATTTGTGGTTGGCGTGTTTCAGCTTGAGGTTGGAAATCCCGTGACGGTAACGTTGCTCAAGGGTTTCGCGGTTGGTCGCTGTGACATCCAGATCACGCAGCAAGCCGTCGTGAATGCCGTAGGCCCAGCCGTGAATGGTAACTTTCTGCCCGCGTTTCCACGCTGATTGCATAATGGTGGAGTGGCCCAGGTTATACACCTGTTCCATGACGTTCAGTTCACACAAGGTATCCAGACGGCGCTCTTGCGGCATTTCGCCGAGCAATGAGCTATGTTTGAACCAGATATCGCGGATATGCAGCAGCCAGTTGTTGATAAGCCCCAGTTCCGGGTTTTCAACTGCGGCTTGTACGCCGCCGCAACCGTAGTGGCCACAGATAATAATGTGTTCAACTTCGAGTACATCCACTGCATACTGAACCACGGAAAGGCAGTTCAGGTCAGTGTGAATGACCAGGTTAGCAACATTACGGTGAACAAAGAGTTCGCCCGGCTCAAGACCGGTTAAACGTTCTGCAGGAACGCGACTGTCGGAACATCCAATCCATAGAAAGCGCGGTTTTTGCGCTTGTGCCAGTTTCTCAAAAAACCCGGGATCCTCTTCCACCAGCATTTTTGACCATAGTGCATTGTTGCTGATGAGTGTATCTATGTCTTTCATGGAGGTTAACGACCTGTAACCAAATAATTACGTTTGGCTAATATAGGGCAACTCCGGGACGATTTAAACCACAGATAAAGTGTAAGAACGTAAGGTAAGTAAAAATTTATGACCATTGCACTGGAACTTCAACAGCTTAAAAAAACCTATCCAGGCGGCGTTCAGGCGCTTCGTGGGATAGATTTGCAGGTCGAAGCGGGTGATTTTTATGCGCTTCTCGGGCCGAACGGGGCCGGGAAATCGACCACTATCGGTATTATCAGCTCTCTGGTAAATAAAACCTCCGGGCGGGTCAGCGTATTTGGTTACGATCTCGAGAAGGATGTCGTGAACGCTAAACGTCAGTTGGGACTGGTGCCGCAGGAATTTAACTTCAACCCGTTTGAAACCGTGCAGCAAATTGTGGTGAATCAGGCAGGGTACTATGGCGTGGAGCGCAAAGAAGCGTACATCCGCAGCGAAAAGTATCTTAAACAACTCGATCTATGGGGAAAACGCAACGAACGTGCGCGTATGTTATCTGGCGGGATGAAGCGCCGTTTAATGATTGCCCGTGCGTTAATGCATGAACCTAAACTACTGATTCTCGACGAACCGACCGCAGGCGTGGATATTGAACTTCGCCGCTCAATGTGGGGCTTTTTGAAGGATTTAAACGACAAAGGCACCACCATCATTCTCACCACACACTACCTGGAAGAAGCAGAAATGCTGTGCCGCAATATCGGCATTATTCAACACGGTGAGCTGGTGGAAAATACCTCGATGAAGGCGCTGCTGGCGAAGCTGAAATCGGAAACCTTTATTCTCGATCTCGCACCGAAAAGCCCGTTACCGAAGCTCGATGGCTATCAGTATCGACTGGTCGATACCGCGACGCTGGAAGTTGAAGTGCTGCGTGAGCAGGGGATCAACAGCGTATTTACGCAGTTAAGTGAGCAGGGCATTCAGGTATTAAGTATGCGTAACAAAGCTAACCGTCTGGAAGAGCTGTTTGTTTCACTGGTTAATGAAAAACAAGGAGATCGCGCATGATGCATCTTTACTGGGTGGCGCTAAAAAGCATCTGGGCGAAAGAGATCCATCGCTTTATGCGTATCTGGGTGCAGACGCTGGTGCCGCCAGTCATCACCATGACCCTTTACTTTATTATCTTCGGTAACCTGATTGGTTCGCGTATTGGCGATATGCATGGCTTCAGCTATATGCAGTTCATCGTACCGGGGCTGATCATGATGTCGGTGATCACCAATGCCTACGCCAACGTTGCGTCATCATTTTTTGGTGCCAAGTTCCAGCGTAATATTGAAGAGCTGCTGGTAGCGCCGGTTCCGACTCACGTCATTATTGCCGGATATGTCGGCGGTGGCGTGGCGCGTGGTCTGTTTGTTGGCATTCTGGTGACGGCAATTTCACTGTTTTTTGTGCCGTTTCAGGTGCATTCGTGGGTATTCGTTGCCTTAACCCTGGTGCTCACGGCGGTGTTGTTCTCCCTTGCGGGTTTGCTGAACGGTGTGTTTGCCAAAACGTTCGATGACATCAGCCTGGTGCCAACCTTTGTGTTAACGCCACTCACGTATTTGGGTGGGGTCTTTTACTCACTGACTTTGTTGCCGCCGTTCTGGCAAGGGCTGTCGCACCTGAACCCAATCGTTTATATGATCAGTGGTTTCCGCTACGGCTTCCTCGGTATCAATGATGTTCCGCTGGTCACTACCTTTGGCGTACTGGTGGTCTTTATTGTGGCGTTTTATTTGATCTGTTGGTCGCTGATCCAACGTGGACGTGGTTTGCGTAGCTAAGGCTATTTCCTCTCCTCTGGATTTGGGGGAGAGGAGTTTTGACGGCTATCACCCTTTATCAACAATGGTCAGGGTAGACTGATTTTCGGCTAAGGAGGAAGGCGATGTTAGGTTGGGTAATTACCTGTCACGATGACCGGGCGCAAGAGATACTGGATGCGCTGGAGAAAAAACATGGGGCGCTTCTTCAGTGCCGGGCCGTGAATTTCTGGCGTGGGTTAAGCTCTAATATGCTCAGCCGCATGATGTGCGATGCTCTGCATGAAGCGGACTCTGGTGAGGGTGTCATCTTCTTAACCGATATAGCCGGAGCGCCACCGTACCGTGTGGCTTCATTATTAAGCCACAAACACTCCCGTTGCGAAGTGATTTCTGGTGTCACGTTACCGTTAATTGAACAGATGATGGCTTGCCGTGAAACCATGACTAGTTCAGAGTTTCGCGAGCGTATTGTCGAACTGGGTGGGCCGGAGGTGAGTAGTCTTTGGCACCAACAACAAAAAAATCCGCCTTTCGTCCTCAAACATAATTTGTATGAGTATTAACCCACGATTCTTATAGCGCTTTTGCTACAATAAAAGCGTTGTTTCACCCTCGGTTATTTTTTCATGTACAAACAAGCTGTTATTCTCCTGCTGATGCTGTTTACCGCAAGTGTCAGTGCCGCGTTACCTGCCCGTTATATGCAAACCATCGAAAATGCTGCGATCTGGGCGCAAATTGGCGACAAGATGGTGACCGTGGGGAATATTCGGGCCGGGCAAATCATTGCCGTGGAGCCCACTGCCGCAAGTTATTACGCATTTAATTTTGGCTTTGGTAAAGGGTTTATCGATAAAGGGCATCTCGAGCCAGTTCAGGGGCGACAAAAAGTTGAAGACGGTTTGGGTGACCTCAACAAGCCGCTGAGTAATCAGAACTTAATTACCTGGAAAGATACGCCGGTCTATAACGCGCCGAGTGCGGGCAGTGCGCCATTTGGGGTACTGGCGGACAATTTGCGCTACCCGATTTTGCATAAACTGAAAGACAGGTTAAATCAAACCTGGTATCAGATCCGTATTGGCGATCGACTGGCCTATATCAGCGCGCTGGATGCCCAACCCGATAATGGCCTGCCGGTGCTAACCTATCACCATATTCTGCGCGATGAAGAAAACACCCGTTTTCGCCATACTTCGACGACCACCTCAGTACGCGCTTTCAATAACCAGATGGCCTGGCTGCGCGACAGGGGATACGCGACACTGAGCATGGTGCAGCTGGAAGGTTACGTGAAGAATAAGATCAATCTCCCTGCGCGAGCGGTGGTGATTACCTTTGATGATGGCCTCAAATCGGTGAGCCGCTATGCGTATCCCGTGTTGAAACAATATGGCATGAAGGCGACGGCGTTTATTGTTACCTCGCGCATCAAACGTCACCCGCAGAAGTGGGACCCAAAATCGCTGCAATTTATGAGCGTTTCTGAACTTAACGAAATTCGCGATGTTTTTGATTTCCAGTCACATACCCATTTTTTGCATCGAGTGGATGGTTATCGCCGCCCCATATTACTGAGCCGTAGTGAACACAATATTCTGTTTGATTTTGCACGTTCACGCCGCGCTCTGGCGCAATTTAATCCGCATGTCTGGTATCTTTCGTATCCGTTTGGCGGATTTAATGACAAAGCCGTGAAGGCAGCAAACGATGCCGGATTTCACCTGGCGGTGACAACCATGAAAGGCAAAGTAAAACCGGGGGATAATCCGTTGTTACTAAAACGACTTTATATCTTAAGAACGGATTCGCTGGAGACGATGTCGCGGCTGGTGAGTAACCAGCCGCAGGGATAACAATCAAGCAACCTGTACCGGAATCGCTTTCGCGGTACGTTTCATTTCATTGTCGCCTTCAAAATAGGCGACGTTGGGTCGCCAGGTGCGAGCTTCTTCATCTGGCATGGTAACGAAGCTGGCGATGATGACAATATCGCCGACACTGGCGCAGTGGGCCGCCGCACCGTTAACAGAAATAATTCTCGAACCGCGTTCTGCCGCGATGGCATAAGTGGAGAAACGCTTGCCGTTGGTGACATTCCAGATATCAATGGCTTCGTTTTCGAGAATACCGGCTGCGTCAAGGAAATCCTGGTCAATGGCGCAAGAACCTTCATAGTGCAGGTCCGCATGAGTCACTTTCACGCGGTGGAGTTTGCCCTGCAGCATCGTGCGAATCATAACTTCTACCTTTCTACCCTGTCGTTAACGAAGCAGGCGATGCCTGCTTTGAGGAAATTCTCACGCAGTATTGCCCGATTTTTGTTTAGTGTCTACTCATCTGACGGCATTTACATCAGCAGTTTGCGTACCGTGCCGAAGCGTGCCATGTAACGGCTGTAACCTATTGAAATTTCTCTGAACGCTGCTCGGTAAACACTAAAGAGGTGGCTGACGATGGCACGCCTTGACTGGATACTGCCTTCACGCAAGACAACACGGAAGGCAGGGAAGATGGATGCACCGAGTACCACACCGCATGATGCAGTGTTTAAACAATTTTTAATGCACGCGGAGACGGCTCGCGACTTTCTGGAGATACATTTGCCAGTGGAATTACGAGAACTTTGTGACCTCAACACGCTTCATTTAGAGTCGGGGAGTTTCATTGAAGAGAGCCTGAAAGGACACAGCACGGACGTGCTCTATTCCGTGCAAATGCAGGGCAATCCCGGTTATCTGCATGTTGTGATTGAACACCAAAGCAAGCCGGATAAGAAAATGGCCTTTCGCATGATGCGTTATTCTATTGCTGCCATGCACCGGCATCTGGAGGCGGATCACGATAAGCTGCCGCTGGTGGTGCCGATACTGTTTTATCAGGGCGAGGCCACACCTTATCCGCTCTCAATGTGCTGGTTTGATATATTTTACTCGCCGGAGCTGGCACGACGCGTCTATAACAGTCCTTTCCCGCTGGTGGATATCACCATCACACCGGATGACGAAATCATGCAACATCGGCGGATTGCGATTCTCGAACTACTGCAAAAACATATTCGCCAGCGCGACTTAATGTTATTGCTGGAGCAACTGGTCACGCTGATTGACGAAGGGTACACTAGCGGAAGTCAGTTAGTTGCCATGCAAAACTATATGCTGCAACGCGGTCATACTGAACAAGCGGATTTGTTTTATGGTGTGCTGAGAGACAGGGAAACGGGAGGGGAGTCTATGATGACGCTGGCGCAGTGGTTTGAAGAGAAAGGGATTGAGAAGGGGATTCAGCAGGGAAGACAGGAGGAAAGGCAAGAATTCGCCCTGCGTCTTCTAAGTAAAGGAATGTCTCGGGAAGACGTTGCAGAGATGACAAATTTATCTCTTGCTGAGATTGATAAGGTAATTAACCTTATTTAAGTTACCTGTGTTATGACAGATGACGTGGGGTAAATTAATAACTGGCGCCATCAGCCGTAGCGCCAGTTAAGTATTACGCCAGCTCGACCATTTTGTTGTCGATCAGGCGAGCATCGCCAAGCCAGGCGGCTACCAGAATTACTGCCCGTTTGCTGGTTTCAGAAACTTCCAGCAATGTGTCGGCATCGCGAATCTGAATATCATCGGCGCGGAAGCCTTTTTCATTCAGTTCTTGCCCCGCAATGGTAATAATTTCATCGAGATCCCGTTCCCCAGCCTGCAATTTGTCAGCAATCGAACTTAAAACTTTGTACAGACCAGGCGCAATTTTGCGTTGTTCCGCCGTCAGATAACCGTTACGGGAACTTAGCGCCAGACCGTCTTTGGCGCGCATAATTGGCACACCGACAATCTCAATATCGAAGCCCATATCGGCAACCATTTTGCGGATCAGCGCCAGTTGCTGAAAGTCCTTTTCACCGAAGCAGGCGATGTCCGGCTGGACCAGGTTAAACAGCTTGCTGACGATAGTCGAAACGCCGCGAAAATGCCCCGGACGGCTCGCGCCTTCCAGCATGGTCGAAAGCCCGGGAACGTCAACGTAAGTATGGGTTTCAGTACCGTTCGGGTAGATCTCTTTTACCGAAGGGGCGAAAACTAAATCCACTTTACGTTTGTTTAGCTTCTCGCAGTCCTCCTGCAAGGTCCGTGGATAACGTGCCAGATCTTCCGGGCGGTCGAACTGCATCGGGTTAACGAAAATACTGACGACGACCACATCGGCGCGGGCTTTGGCTTCGTCGACCAGCTTCATATGGCCATCGTGCAGATTACCCATAGTAGGCACCAGCGCCACGCGCTTGCCTTCCATACGCAGGCGGCGAATTTGCTGACGCAGCAGCGGCAGGGTTTCGATAATTAACACAACGTGACTCCTTAATGGAAACTGTGTTCTTCGCCCGGATAAACGCCGGACTCCACTTCAGCCATATACTGCCGCACAGCCGCGCGGATGTCGCCCGTTTCGGCGAGGAAATTTTTAGCGAATTTAGGAATGTGACCGCCGGTAATGCCGAAGGCGTCGTGCATCACGAGGATCTGCCCGTCAGTGACGTTGCCTGCGCCAATGCCAATAACCGGGATCGCCAGTGCTTCGGTAATACGTTTTGCCAGTTCAACCGGCACGCATTCCAGCACCAGCAGCTGTGCCCCAGCGGCTTCTAAGGCTAATGCATCGCTGAGCAGTTGATCGCCTGCTTCATCGCCGCGCCCCTGAACTTTGTAGCCACCGAAAATATTCACTGACTGTGGGGTTAAACCTAAGTGACCACATACAGGAACGGCACGTTCGGTCAGCATTTTTACGGTTTCGACCAGCCACTCACCGCCCTCAATTTTGACCATATTGGCACCGGCACGCATAACCGTTGCGGCGTTTTCAAAGGCTTGTTCCGGCGTGGCATACGCCATAAACGGCAGGTCAGCCAACAGCAGGCAGTTTGGCGCGCCGCGACGTACGGCGGCGGTATGATAGGCGATATCCTCGACGGTAACGGGAAGGGTGGAGTCGTGGCCCTGAACCGTCATGCCCAGCGAATCGCCTACCAGCATGACGTTAAGTCCTTCATCAGCAAATAGTTTCGCGAAGCTGTAGTCGTAAGCGGTGATGGTCGCGAAACGCTTTTTATCCTGCTTACATTTCTGAAGTGAAGCAATGGTGGTCGGTTTCATAACGTGTCCTGATAAATGATGTCGTGTTGCCTGGCATTTTATCAGTCACATTGGTGGGGGCAATGATTTATCAATTACCGCACCGCCAGATGATGGCGGTGCGGTGGACTTATTAAGGGTAGGTTACCTGGAAAGTACTGGTGGCTTTAAACTCACCAGCTTCTATTGGTATAGTTCCATCCTGTTGTAGCGTGGCCTGGAAATGGAGAGGGTATGTTATACCTGTATCTTGATCCGGGTAAACTCCTCCTGTTGTATCGTCTTTGCCTCTCGGGTCGTAATCTTTATAAACAGAATTTGAATCATTAGGTTTCAATGTCATTAGAGGATTTTTACTAGTTGCTAAACCTTCTATGAGTACACCGACTCCTTTTGCTGCGTCATTACCTGTGAGAGTATTACCAAGGAGTTGCCCGTTTTCAGTACCAACCTTTGTTGAAACTAATTTTGTCTCAATATTAGTCACACGAACGCAGTTTTGAAGTGAAATATCAAAAGGAACCGGTGTGGCACCGTTTCTGATTTGTTCTGCACTATATTCACCCATTTTTACCGTAGAACCAGTCACAGAAGTTCCACTAAGCATAGCGGTAAAACAAGTGGGATTAGTCAACTTGACATTGAGCAGATCGAAATCGATTTTGATAAAATAACTATGCTCATTTATACCTTGGCCTGCGCCATAGGCTTTAAATGAATACAGATAATTTGATGAGCTGGATAATTTGATCTGTTGAGTTACTGTTGGATCAAAGTTTGTATCTGTATAGAATTCAATTGTAAGGGTCTGATAAATACCACCTACAGCCCAGTATTTACGGGTGCTATTCGCATTATTGCAACTCCAATATAACACGTCTTCGCTTGGATTATACCACGAAAAATATTGTTCTGCAGAGTCACCAATGTATATCCCAGGTGAACTAACGTTAGTTACGGTACCGTAAGCTGACCACATGTTTGAAATTAATAATGTGTAATACAAACCAGGAACTGATGTATTAAATAATTTATGGGAGCCATACATTTTACCTGAGTCAACCATTGCATTTTCAATACGCATTGCGCTACCACTTGTGCTATCACTTCTGTTGCAATAAAGAAAACCACCACCAGAAGCGGTATCTAACTGACTCCACTGTAATTTTACACCTGTAGGTCCAAGCTGCGTCGGTTTGTAGAAAACTAAATTATTTGTACTTGTTGCATATCTGAATATGACAGTAGCATCGCCATTCGGCCCCGTTTCTCTCCATTTTTGATCTGACGGACCAACGCCGTAACTATTCCCAACAATATATCCTACGTTATCATCAGTGCCAGCACTCGCGGTATAACAACTCAAGCACAGAATTAAAAAAAGAAAATGTCTGAAGAATTTCTTCATTATCACTCCACCATCTACTGCTGTAACAGTCGCAGTTATTTGTTTTGATCTATTATTCGTAGTACACATCAACTAATATATGACTCATTACCTGGCCAGATATGACATCCAGCGCGGGATCGATTTTTTGCATTCTGGCATAAAATTTCCATGAAGAATTATGCAGGGCAGAAGTCATTACTGGATACACGGAACGAGAATTTCCTGCTGAACTAATAACATTGAATATATTGGTCGGGTCCTGAATGGAAAAGAGAACGACACCGACATTTTTAGCCCCGGTTGCGACTTCATTGGCAAATATTTGCCTTGAACCTGCAGCCATGACACCGCTAAGGGCTCTAAAATCAATATGTAACTGATTAAGCACATCGCCAGTTCCCTGTAATGCACAGTCTGATACTGTGACAGTGAACTCTTTTCCACCTGGTTGATAGCTTTCAGGAGTAACATTATCTGAAAAATATCCCACCCCAACGACGCCAAGATCAATATTACCCTGGTTACTGATTCCGCTTTTGCAAGTGCTGTTTTTTACATTGGCAACAAGGTCAATATCCTGCCCAGCGATGGCTGGATAGGTAATGGGAAACTGTAGTGACAGAAACAGAATTATTCTCTTCATCAGCTTACGTTGAGTGGGATGCATATATAGTTCCTGGATCTGTCAGTCTGTTAGTTATAGGTTACTGTAAATGTGGCAGGTGCAGAAAATTTACCCGCAGTGACATTGCTTACGGTTTTATTTTTTTCGACGACCAGTCGAGCACTCATCGGATAATAAACAACCGCGTTGGCTGCATTGGAGATAGTGACCTCTTGAGATGCTGGTGTCACACAACTAAATTGTGTTGCGCTACCTGTTGCCGGAGTTTCGGTGCTCCAGACTTCAACGGCGACGGCACTTGCTTTATCTGCGGCTGTGGATCCATTTGCGAACCCCGCACCGTCATTAGCAGTACCTTCGCATGTGGCTCGCTTGGTTAATTTTATTTGTGCTTTTTTATTGGGGATACCCGCACAGTCTTTGAATTTGAGTTTGAATGTTTTAACTTTGGTCTTGGCATTGATTTCAGAAATATATACATCGCCAAAGTCAACAACAGAAATGTCCTGATCAGAGTCATTTACTAATGTAGCGGTACAAGTACCTATTTCTACGGTAGTAATCACGGTCAGCCCAATGCTGTCTGTTGCCGCATAAGAGGGTACGCTGAACAATGAGGCAGCCAAAACGACACTGCTGGATAATCCATAACGTAAATTTTTAAATGTCATCTTAATTATCCTTCTTATTGATAGATGAAATTAAACGTTGCCAGTGCACGAAAATTCCCCGGTACGCCTTGCCCTGCATCTGTTTCACGTAGCGCAACGGTCATTTCAAGACCCTTATCGGGCTGCATCTCGTCTGTGCTCCAGCGTATCTTTTCCGCACTGTTAGGTTTAAGGAAAGTGGCATCATCAGTAGTCCGTTTTTTGAAACCCATACCGATATTACTTGTCGTCGAAGATGAATCACCAGACTGCGGTATAATAAGCTTAGGTGAGCTTGATGATGCATTTCCGGTCAGAGTGGTATCAATCCAACTGATGCCACTGCTGCACCCACTAGCAACCAGTTTAAAATCAGCCAGAGATTCTGTCGTTTTATTCGCGATCTTATCCAGACCCATCTTAGGGATTCTCAATGTGTAGTTATTATTGCCATCATTCGTGACGTTATTACCAGTAAGTGTGATGTTACAGGTTGTCGCTTTGACAGTGGCTGTAAACTCTACATTAATATCCGTTGCAAATACTGATGGTGATAATAATATTCCCATCAGTATCGCTATTTTATGTGGCGTTATTTTTATCATTTGACGTCCCTTGTAGTTACTGAATCTGACACCGAATTCCATTCAGAATAATAGATTGCGCTATTTTTTCTGCTTCTGAACTTTGTTGATAATGCGCAAGACAACTTACGGGTTTACTTTCTTCGAGCCATTTAATGCTGATATTTCCCTGCTGCTCAATGCCACGAACAAATGCTTGTCCACCCTGTCCAACATTACCAATGACATTGCCTTGCTCATCATAAATATCTGCAGCAAATGGAATATTTTTACCATCACTTCGTGTGATGTTCATAATGGCTGATTGCCCTTGCACGGTTTCAAAATCAGCAAAGACGACTGAACCCTGACGCGGTACAGCTACTGCACTGGTACTTTTTAATTCAACATCGTTCTCAAGATCGTTGATATCCAGCGCGATACGGTTTTCATGATAAGGAGAAAGAGCGCTGGTGACACCATAACCCCATCGATCGATAGTACTGTTGCCATAATTTATTCGCGCTCCTTGAGCACCTGGAGCCTGAACTACCGCCAGTGTATCGGAGTCGCTAAAACTGTCATTACTGAAGGTCAGGCCGCCGCTATGCAATACAAAACCACCGTCGGTGCTGAGAGACACTTGACGACTGTTATCGCTATTTGCAGAAACTGAACCTGCCAGGGTTCCCCACGGTGATTCATAGCTGGCATAACCCCCAACATAACTCAAATCTTTGCTGGCTTTATTCATCGTATAGCCAGTATTTACGCTATAACTGAGGCGAGCGTTATCACTATAGCCACTGCTACTGACGTTGAGTTGGTTATTACCCTTAAAGTCACTGCTCATTTGAGTATCAATACTCTGGAAACCTGAAGTCCGTTGTTCAGTGCCAAGTAATTTTTCAATAGGAATGGTGAAACTGAGATAAACGCTATCGTCAGTGTCGCCGTCTTCATTCCATGAACGCTGGGCACTGACACTGTAGCTGCCCCAGGATGCACTGTTACTGTAGCCAATAGAGTAATTGCTACGATTTTGTCCGGAAGCCCAGTAATCGGACCAACTTCCGGAAAGATAAAATGAACCGTAATCTTTTTTCTCAAATTTTAGCGGTTGGTTAATACTGACCGTAACCTGATTTTTCATGCGCGAGTAATTACGCATGGATTTCGGTTCAAGATCTTGTTCGGGATGTTTCACTTCATCAATTAGAGTTAGTGCATCATTAAGACCAAGGTAATTCTGTGTCGAATAGCGATAGGCCGCGATATTCAGTGAAGTACTTGTTTCTTCGAATAACTTGTTCCAGGAAACACGATAACTTTGTCCCTGATATGTTTTATCATCCGGTATACGAACATTGGAGTGAGTCACATCGAAAGAAAATGCACCGACTGAAGTATTCAGACCAAGACCTAACAAACCAGCGGTATAGTTATTATCGGTAATCTGAATACCAGTATAACCCGTTAGATAGTTATTCAGACCGTAGTAGTAGCTGGCCTGAAATAAATTAGGCTCATCCTGAATATCATCTTTTAAGACCTGGCCGCCGCTAATATCCCAACGTCCAACGCCAGGGCGTAACATTTGAACGACCGATGAAAAAGGTTGCGAGAATGTCCGCTTTGAGCCATCGGATTCTTCGACAGTAACAATAAGATCGCTGCCGTAACCTGACGGACTCAGATCATCAATGACGAAAGCGCCTGGCGGCACAGTCGTTTCATAAATCTTATAGCCACCTTGCGTAATAGTGACTTTGGCGTTGGTATTAGCAACGCCATGAATGATAGGCGCAAAACTCGCTAATGTCGGAGGCAACATGCGGCTGTCGCTGTATAAACGAATGCCGCGGATACTGACAGAATCAAAGGTTTCGCCCGTTGTATAAGACTCACCAAGAATGAGTTGAGAACGCAGCGAGGCGATATCACGCTGTATATACCGATTCTTAAAATCATAATTACTGCCAGAATCGGTCATCCAGTTGTAGTTGCCTGAGGCACGCAGTCGCCATGCTCCTAAATTCATCCCACCGTTAAAAGCAGCATAAATGCTGTCATTTCTTCGACCAGGAGTTTCACTATGATATCCGTTGAGGTTGTATGACAACATGGCCGCATTAATGCCATTTTCCCATAACGATGGATCAACATAGTTTTGGTAATTTTTCATTACCCATGCCTGAGGAACGTCTATATCCAGACGTTGCTCGTTAACGTCATAACGAACAGAAGCCTGAGGGATAATTTCCGTCAAATTAAGGCAATTGCCGAGTGTTTCATCCCTGGCAAGCAGAACGGCTTTTTCGTTATTTATATCGGGAGAATTTATATGAAACTGCAATAAATTCTTAAGTGTGATACAGGCTTGTGCGTTTTTTTTTCCTTCAATTTCAATAAATGTAATGCTTTGGTTAATAATAGGTTGATCGTTGACATAAACACTGACGTCGTACATACCCGGTATAGCAGGGTTACCTTCACTATACCGGCTGAGATCAATATTTGAGGCATTCTGCCCCATCAGGAAGGTATGGTCATATTCAACAAGTTCAGCACAGAAAGCACTATTGCAATACAGCAGCGCGCAAAACGTAGCGATACGGGTCAGATGATTATGATAATTTTTAGTTGGTTTTATAGTCACGTTATGCTTCCTGCGGAATTATATCCTTGCCTGATTACAGACTGGCATTACCTTCAATGGCGCCACCAAAATCATTAATGGCGTAAAAATGTACTTTTGCAGAACTTGCTTTGCCATTAAGGCCAGTGACTTTCATGACCTCATCACTAAATGGTGCAATCATTTTCACATCAATCGGATAGCGTTTACCGCTAGCTTCTAAATCACCACTGCTAAAAGAGACGTAGTAAGGGGTTGGATTGGTCACTCGCAATGACGCCTTACCTTCTGAACCTGACCAGAACCACTTCAGGGCTAACGGGGCTTCAGAGGGATTTCCCTTCAATCCATCCGGGCGATAGAAAAGTTTTATACGTGTGCGAAATGCCAGTTGCAGCAGACTTTGATTCGCGACCTTTTCTGCATCTGGTTTTGGTGGAACTTCCAGTACGTTAAACCAGAACACGCTCTCTCTGTCTTTAGGCAGTGAGGTGCTGGCTGTGTACATTAATTTGATTGTTTGCCCACGTTTGGCATCAATACGCGATACTGGCGGCGTGGCAGTAAAAGGGACTGTAATACTGCCAGGCTCAGCGTTGTCATCGCCAGTATCTAACCAACTCTGGACAAGCAACGGGTTATTCCCTTTATTTTCCAGACGTACGTTGACACTTTTTTGATCGCTTTTATATATTACGCGAGTACCCGAAATGACAATGTCCGCAATAGACGATGAACTAAAAGCCATACAGGTTACGAAGCATAAAGCTGTTGTATGT
>NZ_SJWV01000097.1:0-14953 GCF_004352695.1 Escherichia sp. KCJ4928 | reverse complement strand
CCGGTGTACGTGCGAAAGGCGTCTCGCCATACAACAAACGCACATCGGGCAACAGTTCTGACAAACTATTTTCTTTAATTTTCAGTTTATTAACTTTATCCGCCAGCAAGCGGCAAATCTCTTCACGTTTCATATCGCGTAATTTCTTAGGAATAATGCGGCAATTTGATTGTGCGCAATTTTGTAGCATTTCTCCAGCACTCTGGAGGAATAGGCAAGACATTGGCAGAAATGAGCATTGAGAGCCAGGGCGCTGGCGATCACAATGAAAAACATCAGGCAGATCGTTCTCTGCCCTCATATTGGCCCAGCAAAGGGAGCAAGTAATGAACAACTTTAATCTGCACACCCCAACCCGCATTCTGTTTGGTAAAGGCGCAATCGCTGGTTTACGCGAACAAATTCCTCACGATGCTCGCGTATTGATTACCTACGGTGGCGGCAGCGTGAAAAAAACCGGCGTTCTCGATCAAGTTCTGGATGCCCTGAAAGGCATGGACGTGCTGGAATTTGGCGGTATTGAGCCAAACCCGGCTTATGAAACGCTGATGAACGCCGTGAAACTGGTTCGCGAACAGAAAGTGACTTTCCTGCTGGCGGTTGGCGGCGGTTCTGTACTGGACGGCACCAAATTTATCGCCGCAGCGGCTAACTATCCGGAAAATATCGATCCGTGGCACATTCTGCAAACGGGCGGTAAAGAGATTAAAAGCGCCATCCCGATGGGCTGTGTGCTGACGCTGCCAGCAACCGGTTCAGAATCCAACGCAGGCGCGGTGATCTCCCGTAAAACCACAGGCGACAAGCAGGCGTTCCATTCTGCCCATGTTCAGCCGGTATTTGCCGTGCTCGATCCGGTTTATACCTACACCCTGCCGCCGCGTCAGGTGGCTAACGGCGTAGTGGACGCCTTTGTACACACCGTGGAACAGTATGTTACCAAACCGGTTGATGCCAAAATTCAGGACCGTTTCGCAGAAGGCATTTTGCTGACGCTAATCGAAGATGGTCCGAAAGCCCTGAAAGAGCCAGAAAACTACGATGTGCGCGCCAACGTCATGTGGGCGGCGACTCAGGCGCTGAACGGTTTGATTGGCGCTGGCGTACCGCAGGACTGGGCAACGCATATGCTGGGCCACGAACTGACTGCGATGCACGGTCTGGATCACGCGCAAACACTGGCTATCGTCCTGCCTGCACTGTGGAATGAAAAACGCGAGACCAAGCGCGCTAAGCTGCTGCAATATGCTGAACGCGTCTGGAACATCACTGAAGGTTCCGACGATGAGCGTATTGACGCCGCGATTGCCGCAACCCGCAATTTCTTTGAGCAATTAGGCGTGCCGACCCACCTCTCCGACTACGGTCTGGACGGCAGCTCCATCCCGGCTTTGCTGAAAAAACTGGAAGAGCACGGCATGACCCAACTGGGCGAAAATCATGACATTACGCTGGATGTCAGCCGCCGTATATACGAAGCCGCCCGCTAAGCTTTTTACGCCTCAAACTTTCGTTTTCGGGCATTTCGTCCAGACTTAAGTTCACAACACCTCACCGGAGCCTGCTCCGGTGAGTTCATATAAAGGAGGAACGTATGGCTAATCCAACCGTTATTAAGCTACAGGATGGCAATGTCATGCCCCAGTTGGGACTGGGCGTCTGGCAAGCAAGTAATGAGGAAGTAATCACCGCCATTCAAAAAGCGTTAGAAGTGGGTTATCGCTCGATTGATACCGCCGCGGCCTACAAGAACGAAGAAGGTGTCGGCAAAGCCCTGAAAAATGCCTCAGTCAACAGAGAAGAACTGTTCATCACCACTAAGCTGTGGAACGACGACCACAAGCGCCCCCGCGAAGCCCTGCTCGACAGCCTGAAAAAACTCCAGCTTGATTATATCGACCTCTACTTAATGCACTGGCCCGTTCCCGCTATCGACCATTATGTCGAAGCATGGAAAGGCATGATCGAATTGCAAAAAGAGGGATTAATCAAAAGCATCGGCGTGTGCAACTTCCAGATCCATCACCTGCAACGCCTGATTGATGAAACTGGCGTGACGCCTGTGATAAACCAGATCGAACTTCATCCGCTGATGCAACAACGCCAGCTACACGCCTGGAACGCGACACACAAAATCCAGACCGAATCCTGGAGCCCATTAGCGCAAGGAGGGAAAGGCGTTTTCGATCAGAAAGTCATTCGCGATCTGGCAGATAAATACGGCAAAACCCCGGCGCAGATTGTTATCCGCTGGCATCTGGATAGCGGCCTGGTGGTGATCCCGAAATCGGTCACACCTTCACGTATTGCCGAAAACTTTGATGTCTGGGATTTCCGTCTCGACAAAGACGAACTCGGCGAAATTGCAAAACTCGATCAGGGCAAGCGTCTCGGTCCCGATCCTGACCAGTTCGGCGGCTAACATGCAAATTCTCCCGGTGGCGGTAATGTTCCGCTACCGGACTTTTCAGAAATCATTTATTCCCCTCGCGTCCCGCCCGTTGTTACTCTTCCTTGTTCAGGAATGCCAAATATAAGGACATCATCATGCAGAGCCGGAAGCTCTTAAAAGAACAACTCATCTATATCCGGGATAAACGCAACGGAGAGGTGAAAAACAGATGAAAATAATACTTCTGTTTTTAGCAGCCCTGGCAAGTTTTACCGTACACGCACAGCCCCCCTCACTGACCGTAGAACAAACAGTCCGGCATATTTATCAGAACTATAAATCAGATGCCACTGCCCCTTATTTTGGTGAAACCGGAGAGCGGGCGATAACTTCTGCGCGTATTCAACAGGCGCTTACCCTGAACGACAATCTTACGCTGCCGGGCAATATTGGCTGGCTGGATTATGATCTGGTTTGTGATTGTCAGGATTTTGGCGATCTGGTGCTAGAAAGCGTTGCGATAACCCAAACTGACGCCGATCATGCCGATGCCGTTGTGCGCTTTCGTATCTTTAAAGATGATAAAGAAAAGACCACGCAGACACTGAAAATGGTGGCGGAAAATGGTCGTTGGGTCATTGACGATATTGTCAGCAATCATGGCAGCGTCTTACAAGCAGTTAATAGCGAGAATGAAAAAACGCTGGCCGCTTTAGCTTCGTTGCAAAAAGAACAGCCGGAAGCCTTTGTTGCCGAACTCTTTGAACATATTGCTGATTATAGCTGGCCGTGGACGTGGGTGGTTTCCGACTCTTACCGCCAGGCGGTTAATGCCTTCTATAAAACCACCTTCAAGACGGCCAATAATCCCGATGAAGATATGCAAATAGAACGGCAATTTATTTACGACAATCCGATCTGTTTTGGCGAAGAGTCGCTATTTTCACGCGTTGATGAAATTCGAGTCCTGGAGAAAACCGCCGATTCCGCCCGCATTCATGTTCGTTTTACGCTGACCAATGGCAACAACGAAGAGCAAGAACTGGTTTTACAGCGGCGCGAAGGCAAGTGGGAAATCGCTGATTTTATCCGCCCGAACAGCGGCAGCCTACTTAAGCAGATTGAGGCAAAAACCGCCGCCAGATTAAAGCAATGAGCTGAATTAAATAACAATTAGCCGGAACAATAAATAAAAGGGAACACTATATGAAAACGATTTTCACCGTGGGAGCTGTTGTTCTGGCAACCTGCTTGCTCAGTGGCTGCGTCAATGAGCAAAAGGTCAATCAGCTGGCGAGCAATGTGCAAACATTAAATGCCAAAATCGCCCGGCTTGAGCAGGATATGAAAGCACTACGCCCACAAATCTATGCTGCCAAATCCGAAGCTAACAGAGCCAATACGCGTCTTGATGCTCAGGACTATTTTGATTGCCTGCGCTGCTTGCGTATGTACGCAGAATGATAAAAAAATCCCCGGCAGCATGTCAGTTGCCGGGGATTTTTTTTAACGTCCAACCGCCGCTTTAGGGCGTTTCTTCGCACCAGCATTCACCGGACGAGATTGCGTAGACGACGCTTTTTTTGCCGTAGCAGGCGTCTGACGCTGGGTCGCCATCGGCGTATGTTTCGTCAACGCCGGACGGGTATTGCGGTTCTGGCGACGAGCTTCACGCATCTCTTCAATGGTTGGCGCAGGCACTAAGCAATCGCGACGGCTGCCAATCAGATGCTTTTTGCCCATCGCTTCCAGCGCCTGGCGGATTAACGGCCAGTTTGCCGGATCGTGGTAACGCAACAACGCTTTATGCAAACGACGCTGTTTGTCGCCCTTCGGTACGAAGACGTCTTCGCTCTTATAACCAATCTTCGCCAGCGGGTTTTTCCCGGTGTAATACATGGTGGTTGAGTTCGCCAGCGGCGATGGGTAGAAGTTCTGTACCTGGTCGAGACGGAAACGATGCTTTTTCAGCCACAGCGCCAGATTCACCATATCTTCATCACGCGTACCGGGGTGCGCGGAGATGAAATAGGGGATCAGATACTGCTCTTTACCTGCCTGTTTTGAGTAAGTATCGAACAGCTCTTTAAAGCGGTCATAGCTGCCCATGCCCGGCTTCATCATCTTCGATAACGGCCCTTCTTCGGTATGTTCCGGGGCAATCTTCAGATAACCGCCGACGTGATGGGTCGCCAACTCTTTGATATAGCGCGGATCTTCCACGGCGATGTCATAACGTACGCCTGAGGCGATGAGGATTTTTTTAATGCCTTTCAGATCACGCGCACGGCGATAGAGGTTGATCGTCGGTTCGTGGTTAGTGTCCATGTGCGGACAAATATCCGGATAAACGCACGACAAACGGCGACAAGTTTGTTCAGCGCGTGGCGATTTGCAGCGCAACATATACATGTTGGCAGTTGGCCCACCGAGATCGGAAATCACGCCCGTAAAACCTGGAACGGTGTCGCGGATCGCTTCGATCTCATTAATGATCGAATCTTCCGAACGGCTCTGAATAATGCGCCCTTCGTGCTCGGTAATAGAACAGAAAGAACAGCCGCCAAAGCAGCCGCGCATAATGTTGACCGAAAAACGGATCATTTCGTAAGCCGGAATACGGGCATTGCCATAGGCCGGATGTGGCACGCGCTTGTACGGCAGCGCAAAAACGCTGTCCATCTCTTCGGTAGAAAGCGGGATAGCAGGCGGGTTGATCCACACATAGCGGTCACCGTGTTTTTGCATCAATGCGCGGGCGCAGCCTGGGTTGGTTTCGTGGTGCAGAATGCGCGAAGCATGGGCGTACAGCACTTTATCGCCCTTCACTTTCTCGAAAGAAGGCAGCAACACGTAGGTTTTTTCCCACGGTTTCGGGCGCGGTGGCTGCACGGTTACGGCTTTGGCTTCCTGCTTTTTCGGTGCCACCGGTTTGTTATCCGCGCACGGCAAATCTTCACCATACGGATGCGGGATTGGGTCGATTTTTCCAGGGGTATCAAGACGGGTGGAATCCACGCCGCTCCAGCCAGGCAGCGCCTCTTTCACGATAATCGCGGTATTACGCACATCGCGGATTTCACTAATCGGCTCGCCCATCGCCAGACGGTGCGCCACCTCCACCAGCGGACGCTCACCGTTACCAAACATCAGCATGTCGGCTTTCGAATCCACCAGCACGGAACGGCGCACGGTATCGGACCAGTAATCATAATGTGCGGTACGGCGCAGACTAGCCTCAATACCGCCGAGGATCACCGGTACATCTTTCCACGCCTCTTTACAACGCTGGGTATAAACCAGTGTGGCGCGATCCGGGCGCTTACCCGCGACGTTATCCGGCGTGTAGGCATCGTCATGACGTAAACGGCGATCGGCGGTATAACGGTTGATCATCGAATCCATGTTGCCAGCAGTAACACCGAAAAACAGATTCGGTTTACCCAGACGCATGAAATCGTCTTTGCTGCTCCAGTCTGGCTGGGCGATGATCCCGACGCGAAAGCCCTGTGCTTCCAGCATACGACCGCAAATCGCCATCCCGAAGCTTGGGTGATCGACATACGCGTCGCCAGTAACCAAAATGATGTCGCAGCTATCCCAGCCAAGTTGATCCATCTCTTCACGAGACATCGGCAAAAACGGTGCCGGTCCAAAACAGGCGGCCCAGTACTGCGGCCAGGAGAACAGGTCGCGATCCGGTTGGATCAGGGAGATAGAGCTCATTTTGCTTCCAGAAATGATAAAAAAATAATCAAAGGCCGGGGATTATAAGCCGGAACGAAAGAGAAATCGAAAGGTATTCCATACTCGCCCTCCTCGGGCGAGTATGAAGATTACGGTACCGGATTGACCAACAGTTGCCCAATCGAGCCACGGTCCGCCATTTCCAGCGTCTGACTGTTGAAGTAGAACGGGAAGTGCGCCCAGGAAGGCTGACCGAAATAAACAAGCAGCTCCACTTGTCCGTCAACCCAAACGGTATCTTTCCAGCCTCTGTCTTCCGGGAACGGCATCGCGCCATTCACGTTACGGATCTGGAACATCACGCCTTCAATATGGAACGCTTGCGGCTCGTCCGCGCGTACCGTCCAGCGTTCCCACGTTCCTTGCTGCGCGGTGACATCAATACGGTTGACGTCCCACAGCTGTCCATTAATACCCGGGTCATCACCCAGACTGATATCGCGACTGCGAATTGGCGAACCAGCCATGATTTCAGTTGGCAGCAAGCGCATCGGAAGACTGTCTGTGACCAGCGGCAGAAGGCCGGTTGGGCGCAGCGTTAGCACCAGGGTAGAAACCAGAATACTGGATGGCTCAAAGAAGCCGCGAATACGATCAACAATGCTCGCCGCTTCGCCACAGGTGATCGACACTTCATCGCCGTTGCTCATATCCACCAGAATCTCGCGGCGCTCGCCCGGTGCCAGCGAAAGTTGCTTCACCGATACAGGAGCAGGCAGGAATCCCTGATCGCCAGAAATCACATGTAACGGGCGACCATCGCTCATCTGTAGTTGATAGCGACGAGAGTTCGACGCGTTCAGCAGTCGCAAGCGCACCCAGCCACGCGAGACTTCAACGTACGGGCTTTGTACACCGTTAACCAGCAGCGTATCACCAACAAAGCCGCCGCTTCCCGGTTCGTTGTATTCTGGCGTACCAAAGTTATCCAGCCGTTTATCCTGGATAATGACCGGAAAATCATCCACACCATAATGGTTGGGGATAGGCAGCGACTTGCTGACTTCATCTTCCACCAGCCACATTCCGGCAAGGCCGTTATAGACCTGCTGAGCCGTGCGGTTGGGAGTATTGGCGTGATACCACAGAGTAGCTGCGTTCTGGCGAATGGGCAGTACGGGTGCCCAGTCAGCGTTTGGCGACATCATCCGTGCCGGACCGCCCATCAGCGGGCCTGGTACCTGTAGCCCGGCCACCGTCATTGAGACATTTTCTGTCAGGCGGTTGCTGTAAATAAGCTTAACATCGTCGCCCTTCCAGACGCGGATAGTCGGCCCCAGGTAACGACCATTGATTCCCCAGACCGACGCGCGTGTCCCTGGCGTAAATGACCAGTGCGCACGTTGTACAGTCATAAACAGCGGTTGCCCACGGCGAGATTCAAGTAGCGGCGGAACGGGTAGCGGTTGCTGTTGCCCGGCTGCGCTGGCCTTCAGGGGAACAGCGCCTGCACAAAGTGCAATCCCCGATGCCTGAATGAACTGACGCCGACTGAGTGACATATTTGCTCCATGTAAAACTGGCTAAAGTAATACCGTGCAGGAAAGTGTTCCCCGCAAAAATACAGATTGCCGACTTAAACTTTTCCGGCGGCTTCGCGTTCTGCGACTTCTTTATCGAGCTCGGCGATTTTTTGTTCCATTATCGAACGACAATGGGCAGCCAGCTCACGAACCTGATCTTTGCCATACTGACTGACGTCAATTGGCGGCAGCATTTCGACAATCACCAGACCGTTGTGCAGTCGATTAAGATTAATCTTATTCGAAGTTGTAGAGACGCACACGGGAATAATCGGGACGCCCGCCGCAATTGCCGCGTGAAATGCTCCAGTCTTGAACGGTAGCAGGCCGCGACCACGGCTGCGGGTTCCTTCCGGGAACATCCAGATGGAAATACGGCGTTTTTTGAAATGATTCACGACTTCCGCAATGGTGCCGTGAGCTTTAGTGCGATTGTTTCTGTCGATCAATAAGTTGCCGGTTAACCAGTACAACTGCCCGAAGAAGGGGATCCACAGCAAGCTCTTTTTACCTACCGTCACCGTCGGCGGTTGCACAATGTTCGATGCTGTCACCATGTCATAGTTGTTCTGGTGGTTAGCGATATAGATAGCATTGCCGTAGCTTTCAGCATCTGCAGGTTTGCGGCACTCAACTTTCAGGCCGAACAGCGGCGCAAGACGGCCAAACATATGCCCAAAGGTGGCCACATGTTTCGGGTTACGCGGGCTGAAAAGGCAGTAAATGGAGCCGAATACACAGACTAAGATGCTGTAAATCACGGTAATAATAAGACGAAAGATATATAGCATAACACCCTCTGAAGGTCTGAGAGACTGGCATTGTACGTCACCTGAAATCAGGTTAGGGCATTGTTAAAAGCCGCTCTCTGGAAAAGCGTATTGTTAATCGCAACGCATGAATAAACAACGGTTTCAAGGGAATTTTTATCGTTTCCGGGGGTTGAATACGCTGCCGGATGACGACTTAACGTTTCATCCGGCGTTCCTTGCAAGCGGGAGGAAACAGCGCCCTCCCCGGCATATTACTCTTCGCTATCACCGCTGCTGGCACGGCGAGGAGAGTCGATCTCAACACGATCGATACGCTGCAAACCGCGCATCAACGTACCGCGGCGTCCACGTTCGCCAGTGACTTTCTGTAGCTCTTCCGGACGCAGTTTAATTTTGCGTTTCCCAACATGAATGGTCAGCGTGCTTTGCGGCGGCAGAACGTACAGTTGCGCCAGACCATCCTCGCCACGCGCGGCTTCTGCCGATGGAATGTTGATAATCTTGTTGCCTTTGCCCTTCGACAGCTGCGGCAGATCGCTTACCGGGAACATCAACATACGGCCTGCCTGAGTGATTGCCAGCAGCATGTCGGAAGCATCTTCAATCACCACCGGCGGCATAACATGGGCATTTTCCGGTAAGGTTATCAAAGCTTTACCTGCACGGTTACGCGCCACCAGATCGTTAAAGGTGCAGACGAAACCGTAACCCGCATCGGAAGCCATCAGCAGTTTCTGATCGTCGCTTTCCATCAGCATATGGTCAACGGTCGCCCCAGGCGGCAACGTTAATTTGCCGGTGAGCGGCTCGCCCTGACCACGCGCCGACGGCAGCGTAATCGGGTCGATGGCATAGCTACGACCGGTGGAATCAACAAACACTACCGGTTGGTTGCTCTTACCTTTCACCGCAGCTTTGAAGCTATCACCCGCTTTATAATTCAGGCCCGGCGCGTCGATATCATGGCCTTTAGCGCTGCGTACCCAGCCCATCTGCGACAGCACAATGGTGACAGGTTCAGACGGCAGCATGTCGTGCTCGCTCATCGCTTTCGCTTCTTCGCGTTCCTGCAACGGCGAACGACGATCGTCACCGTAGGCTTGCGCGTCTGCCTGCAGTTCTTTCTTCAGCAGGTTATTCATTTTACGCTCGGAAGCCAAAATGCCCTGCAACTGGTCGCGCTCTTTTTCCCGCTCACTCTGCTCACCGCGAATCTTCATCTCTTCCAGTTTGGCAAGATGACGCAGTTTCAGTTCGAGGATCGCTTCCGCCTGGGTTTCCGTAAGGCCAAACCGCGACATCAGCGCCGGTTTCGGTTCATCTTCGTTACGAATGATCTCAATCACTTCGTCGATGTTGAGAAACGCCACCAGCAAACCTTCCAGGATATGCAGGCGCTTGAGGACTTTCTCCAGACGATAGTTCAGTCGGCGGCGCACGGTATCGCGACGGAACACCAGCCATTCGGAGAGGATTTCCAGCAGGTTTTTCACCGCCGGACGACCATCCAGACCGATCATATTGAGGTTAATGCGATAGCTCTTTTCCAGATCGGTGGTAGCGAAGAGGTGGTTCATCACCTGATCCATATCCACGCGGTTGGAACGCGGCACAATCACCAGACGGGTCGGGTTCTCGTGGTCAGATTCATCGCGCAGATCGTCAACCATCGGCAGCTTTTTGTTGCGCATTTGCGCAGCAATTTGCTCCAGTACGCGCGCACCTGAAACCTGATGCGGTAATGCGCTGATAACCACCGCGCCATCTTCTTTCTTCCACACCGCGCGCATACGCACTGAACCACGTCCGTTCTCGTAGATTTTACGGATCTCGGCGCGCGAAGTGATAATTTCCGCTTCAGTCGGATAATCCGGCCCCTGCACGATATCCAGCAGCTGATCGAGCGTGGTTTTCGGCTGGTCGATTAATGCGATTGCCGCCTGAGCTACTTCACGCAGGTTATGCGGTGGAATATCGGTCGCCATGCCGACGGCAATACCGGTGGTGCCGTTAAGCAAAATGTTTGGCAGACGGGCAGGCAGCATTTTCGGCTCCTGCAAAGTGCCGTCGAAGTTTGGCACCCAGTCAGCCGTCCCCTGCCCCAGCTCGCTCAATAGCAGCTCGGAATATTTCGACAACCGGGATTCGGTGTAACGCATTGCCGCGAACGATTTCGGATCGTCCGGCGCGCCCCAGTTCCCCTGACCATCAACCAGCGGATAACGGTAAGAGAACGGCTGCGCCATCAGGACCATCGCTTCATAACAGGCGCTATCGCCGTGCGGATGGTATTTACCCAGTACGTCACCGACGGTACGGGCCGATTTTTTAAATTTGGCGCTGGCATTCAGGCCCAGTTCAGACATCGCATACACAATGCGGCGCTGAACAGGTTTAAGACCATCGCCAATAAACGGCAACGCACGGTCCATGATCACGTACATGGAGTAGTTTAAGTAGGCGTTTTCCGTAAATTCATGTAGCGCAAGGCGCTCTGCCATATCGCTCATTAATTCTGATTCCTCAACTTATTCGCCAGCCTTCAAAGGGGCAATATTGCCGGAGATACTACATTATCTGCCGCGTCGAGTCACAGGAGATCAGCGTGAATAGCGCCGCCGGACGTGCTCCGACGGCGATAAAGGCATCAATGTGCCTTGATATACAACTCTTTGCTGTAGACTTGATCGGCATAGAGGGCAGCACAAGTTTGCGCCCATGCCACACCACTCGGCATGGGGGTCCGCTCCGGGCGATTCGAGAAGTTGAGGTTATGCGAGTCCAGGGAAGCCTAAAGCATCAAAGTAGTCGACTGTAAGTATACGGTTCAGCCCAGTTTAGCTGTGTCTCCACCAGTGCCCCGCGCCTCCTGCCATAAGTGCGGCTTGCTCATGGATACCCCCGAGACGGCTTACGGCGCACCGGATAATAAATTTCGCGTATACATGGTATTCCTTACCGGAGAAATTATAAGCCCAACAACAATACGCCTGTGGCATTGTTCGCTCAAACTTATCGCGAGTGATTTGGCTCACACTCCGGTAAAGATTCCCCATCACGCCAACGGCACATAAACATCCGTTTCCAGTCGCTGCTCTGTCACCCCTTCGGCAAGATTGGTGTAGTGAAACAGAATCGGTGCTTTACGCATTTTCTCGCCGCTTGCAGGCAGCCAGTGGCGAATAATGCCCCATATCGTGTGTGAAATATCGTCCAGCTCGCCAACGTGGCGGGCCACGGCATAACGTCCACCGGTAAGTTCACCATTGCTCACACCATAACGATTATCGGGAATCGGTTCGCTAACGCTGCCGCAGATATCAAAGCGAAACGCTTCCGGTGCGGTGGTGGCAGGGTCGTCCCAGGCGACGCCAAAAGTCTGGCTTTGGTTAACAGGAGAAAGCCCCGTCTCTTTACGCCACATGATAAATTTCGCCACACTGTAGTTGAGCAACTCAGGGCTACAGCGGTGCGGCAACATCGCCACAGGGATTGATGGGAAATCGATAATGTTTACATCCAGTGTCAGGTTTGTCATTTTGCCTCCCTGCGAAATTATTCCCGGGAACGCGTCCCGGGAGCGGTAACAATTACGGATTTACTTTGCGGATCTGTTTGACGTCAATTTCAACAGAATTCCAGTCTTTATCGACTTCACCCTGAATCTCAACCGTATCTTTCGGCGTCACCGTCACACCGTTCCAGCGTTTGTGGTCGATATCAACATTGATAGTACCGCTGGCATCTTTAAACACGTAGAGATCGTCAGAGATGCGTTCAACGATATTGCCGCGCAGGGTTACCCAGGTGTCGTCACGCAGGGATTTTGCGCTTTCTACGGTCGTTACGCTGCCGTTCGGCCCCTGGAATCCTCCGGCCTGACTTTGCGTTGCCGATGGGCCAGAAAAACCGCCCTGCTCTGCTGCCATCACCGGTGCGCTGCACAGGGCCATTACTGCGATTACTGCTGCGAATTTTTTCATGTTTATTACTCCCTTTAATGTCTGTTTCCGAGCATTTAACAAGATAGTCCTTAACAACTTCTTAAGGGAAAAAAATAAAATTTAGTGCTGTACAGAGCGCGTTACAACACGGTTTACTGGCAGCAAATACGGTTATCGCAGGGATGAAAAAATGCGAATTTTACTGATAGAAGATGACATGCTGATTGGCGACGGCATCAAAACGGGCCTTAGTAAAATGGGTTTTAGCGTCGACTGGTTTACACAAGGTCGTCAGGGAAAAGAGGCGCTTTATAGCGCGCCTTATGATGCGGTGATCCTGGATTTAACCTTACCAGGCATGGATGGTCGCGATATTTTGCGCGAATGGCGAGAAAAAGGTCAGCGTGAGCCGGTACTGATCCTGACCGCGCGCGATGCGCTGGAGGAACGTGTAGAAGGGCTGCGTCTGGGAGCTGACGATTATCTGTGTAAACCTTTTGCGTTGATAGAAGTCGCCGCCAGGCTGGAAGCTCTGATGCGCCGAACCAACGGCCAGGCCAGCAACGAGCTGCGCCACGGTAACGTCATGCTCGACCCCGGCAAACGTATCGCCACGCTGGCTGGCGAACCCTTAACACTGAAACCAAAAGAATTTGCCCTGCTGGAATTACTGATGCGTAACGCTGGTCGGGTACTGCCGCGCAAACTGATTGAAGAGAAACTGTATACCTGGGACGAAGAGGTCACCAGTAATGCCGTTGAAGTGCATGTGCATCATCTGCGACGCAAACTCGGTAGTGATTTTATTCGTACCGTGCATGGTATTGGCTACACATTAGGTGAGAAATGAAATTTACCCAACGTCTTAGTCTGCGCGTCAGGCTGACGCTAATCTTTTTAATTCTGGCCTCGGTGACCTGGCTGCTTTCCAGCTTTGTCGCCTGGAAACAAACAACGGATAACGTCGATGAATTGTTCGACACCCAACTGATGCTGTTTGCCAAGCGGTTAAGTACGCTCGATCTCAACGAAATCAACGCGGCGGATCGCATGGCACAGACGCCAAATAAATTAAAACACGGTCATGTTGATGACGATGCGCTGACCTTTGCCATCTTTACCCACGACGGCAGAATGGTCCTTAACGATGGCGATAACGGAGAAGATATTCCTTATAGCTATCAACGGGAAGGTTTTGCTGACGGGCAACTGGTGGGCGATAAAGATCAATGGCGTTTTGTCTGGATGACCTCACCTGATGGCAAATATCGCATCGTTGTTGGTCAGGAATGGGAATACCGTGAAGACATGGCGCTGGCGATTGTTGCCGGGCAATTGATCCCGTGGCTGGTCGCACTGCCGATTATGTTAATCATCATGATGGTACTATTGGGTCGTGAACTCGCGCCGCTGAACAAACTGGCGCTGGCGCTGCGTATGCGTGACCCTGACTCGGAAAAACCACTAAACGCGACTGGCGTACCCAGCGAAGTGCGTCCGTTGGTTGAGTCGCTAAATCAACTGTTCGCCCGCACACATGCGATGATGGTTCGTGAACGACGCTTTACCTCCGACGCAGCTCACGAACTACGTAGCCCGTTAACGGCGCTGAAAGTGCAAACCGAAGTTGCGCAGCTTTCTGACGATGATCCGCAAGCGCGGAAAAAAGCGCTGCTTCAATTACATTACGGGATCGATCGCGCTACTCGTCTGGTTGATCAACTGCTCACTCTATCGCGGCTGGACTCACTGGATAACCTTCAGGACGTCGCGGAGATCCCGCTTGAAGATCTCCTGCAATCGTCGGTGATGGATATTTACCACACGGCGCAGCAGGCGAAAATTGACGTGCGACTGACACTCAATGCCCACGGCATCAAACGCACCGGACAACCGCTATTGCTAAGTTTGTTGGTGCGAAATTTGCTGGATAACGCCGTGCGCTACAGTCCACAGGGCAGCGTGGTAGACGTCACGCTGAATGCTGATAATTTCATCGTGAGGGATAACGGCCCCGGTGTGACACCAGAGGCACTGGCGCGAATTGGCGAACGCTTCTATCGCCCACCCGGACAAACCGCTACCGGCAGCGGGCTTGGGCTATCGATTGTCCAGCGAATCGCCAAATTGCATGGCATGAATGTTGAATTTGGGAATGCGGAACAAGGTGGATTTGAGGCGAAGGTAAGCTGGTAACTTCTCTGTCTATGAGAGCCGTTAAAACGACTCTCATAGATTTTACTAATAGCAAAATATAAACCGTCCCCAAAAAAGCCACCAACCACAAACCAGACAAATACCGAGCGAGAATACATATACCCAAAACTCGAACATTTCCCGCATAAAGAGTTTTCTTAAGATAAGAATAATAAGTGGCGTAAGAAGAAAAAATGCTGCAATCATTGCTTGCAATATACGATCTTCGCCTGAAACGGAAGGTATACTGCAAATATTGTCTCCCGACTCAAGCATCCAGTCATACTTATTGAAAGCAAAAAAAGCATCTATTAACCAATAAGTAAGCATTATGTATAACAGAGCTTCAAATATTGTTTGAATTTTATGCTTTAACAT
>NZ_SJWV01000096.1:0-14964 GCF_004352695.1 Escherichia sp. KCJ4928 | reverse complement strand
TTTTATGTGTGTGAGTTTATTTCGCGTAGATAAATAGTTATCTACACAACGTCAATAAGGGCATATTCTTCAAATATAACGTCCATTTCTGGTGAATAGCTTCCTTCTGCCTGGAAAAAACGACGGTGTTCATTACGCCAATATTCAAGACTGAGGTCACCTTCACCTTCCTTACGGGCAAGCTCCACGGTGACATCAGAAAAGCGCAGTAAATGCAGGCCAATCACTCTGATAACACATACAGGCTCACCACGGCTATTTTCTACAATCTTATACTCACCAATCATCGGAAATGTGTTGTCTTCAATACATCCCGCCAGCGAACCACAGGAAGCTGTTTTAACACCAGTCGCAATCAACGTTGCGAGGTGATCGGCCAACGCTGCTGAATCGCCAAAAGTACAAAAGGAAGCATGGGGATATTTTTGTGAGAATTTTTCTTTTATGGTCATGGCAATATTTTTGCGATTACGGAAAAACAAATCACATCTTAATTACTGTTGGTAACCATCAGCAAGAGTATCATTGGTTTTTCGATACTGAATCTTTTTTATCCGAAGCAGGTCACATTTATGGCCTGATAAATACCTTTGTTAAAACTCACTTTTGTGTATTTCTCTCAAATAATCCCCTGGAAATTATGCCGCGAGATTATAAAGTTCAGGATCATTCATTAGCAAACCATTCCCGCCCCACTCCCTGGGGCTTAAATCTCTTACAATTCACCGTTGCAGGCGTTTCAAATGCGCATCAACCTGCCACACTCCCCCACACCAGTTGCCCTTTATGGAACGTTGCGGTTCTCGGCGAGATACGCGCCACCGCCTCGGCGGAACAGGAGGCGTCCACCAGCACAAAGCTGGCATCATCCTGCGCTTTTGGCCATACACGCTCGCCTTTTTCATTCAGCGGCAATACATCGCCAGTGGCTAGAAACAGCGAACGGGAGAGGTTCTGTTCGTTAGGACGAATATAGAGCTGCGCGTAGAGATTGGCTTTTTCCAGCATGTCGCCCAGACCATAAGGCGACCAGTGGTCGATAACGCTGTCAGTGCCAGTCATCACTTTTACGCCTTTGTCGTGCAACTGTTTGAGCGGCATATGCAGCGTGCCAATCGGCACCGTCGAGGCGATAGAAATTTGCTGCGCCGCCATCCGATTCGCCAGCGCATCGACCTGTTGTTCGTTGAGCGTAGCCAGCGCAAAGGCGTGGCTGATGGTCAGCTTACCTTTCAGTTGCGGCGTTTTCTCTACCGTTTCAACCATATAATTGATGGCTGCCACGCCCGACGGAGTGGTTTCGTGCAGGTGAATATCGACACCTTTGTCGTAGTCCAGCGCAATCTGAAACATGGTGTCGAGGGATTTTTCCATCGCGCCATCGACACTGGTCGGGTCCAGCCCGCCGACGTAATGCGCACCCGCCTGCATCGCTTCGCGCATTAAGGGTTCCGATTTCGACAGCAGCAAACCGTGCTGCGGGAAGGCGACGATTTCACACTCGAAGCCCGCCTGACGCCGCGCCAGCACCGCCTGCAAATTTTGCAGATTTTTTAGGCCGGAAACCGGTTCGATATTGCAGTGGCTGCGGGCAATGGTGGTGCCTTTCGACTGCAATAGATCGATCAGTTTTTCCGCCCGCTCCTGCGTATACGGTTGTAACTCCGGCAGCATTTTCTGCTCGAGTTTGATCATGTCCTGGATAGTGGTGCCTGCCGGACGATTGAGCGAGCGCCACGGCCCGCCGTAGAAGGTTTTGTCGAGATGAATATGCATGTCGCGAGTGGTGGGTAGCATCAACTTACCGCCAGCGTCATAGTGCGGCAGCGTGGCGTCCGGATGCTGCTTGTTCTCGCGCAGGGCGACAATTTTGCCGTCCTGAATCTCCACGGTCTGGCGCGCCGTGCGGGTCTGCACCGCCACACCGTTTTCGTAGTCAAAACCGGTTTCCAGCAGCACGTTATCGAGATAGTAATGCGGGTCAGTGATTTTCATGGTGTTGTTCGCTTCGCAGTTTAGGGTGCCAGCTACCGCCGCATGGGCGAGCGGCACAGAGGTACCAAACAGCGCGGCGGCGGTGACCATCTTACCGCTCTGGCTCAGAAATTCACGGCGGCTATTGCTTTCTTTCATCCTACGTCCTTACGTTTTAATAATATGGGTGCCCGTTTCACCGCGCAGCGCCGCAGGCAGGCATTCCGGCGTGGTGATAATCACTTCTTTGCCGCCCTGCTCCAGGAACGTCAGGCTGGCGATGATTTTTGGCAACATGCTGCCGGGCGGAAAATGCCCTTCCTGCATATAGCGAGTCATGGTGGCAATATCCACCCGATCCAGCGCCTGCTGCTGCGGTTTACCAAAGTGGATACAGACTTTTTCGACGCCGGTGGTGATCACCAGAATGTCGGCGTGAATTTCACGGGCCAGCAGCGCGGTAGAGAGATCTTTGTCAATAACCGCGTCCACGCTTTGGTAATCCCCCGCTTCAGTACGCACTACCGGAATTCCACCGCCGCCCGCGCCAATTACGACAAAACCTTGTTGGATCAGCGCCTTAATGGCGGGTGCTTCGACAATACGTTTCGGTTCCGGCGAGGCGACCACGCGGCGATAGCCCCGTCCGGCATCTTCAACAAAACACCAGTCAGGGTTTGCCTTTTGTAGTTTGTCACGCTGGCTTTCACTGAAGAATGCACCAATGGGCTTGGTGGGATGGGCAAAACCTGGATCGTTTTTATCCACTTCCACCTGAGTTACCACGGTGACGGCTTTTTTCTCGCCGTGACGCGCCAGCCGGTTATTCAGCGCCTGTTGGATCAGATAGCCGATGCCGCCCTGCGTATCTGCCACACAGTTCGCCAGCGGCGTTAAGGGCAGCCCTTCGCGCTCGTGGGCAATCTCCGCACGGCGTAAATCCAGCCCGACCTGCGGCCCGTTACCGTGGGTCAGCACAATGTCGTAATCGGAAGCCAGCATTTCCAGCACCGTATCGGCCACGGCTTTCACCGCCTCCGCCTGATGCTCAATCGACTGGCTGGCGTTATCTTTGATAATGCTGTTGCCACCAATGGCAACGACCACAAGCTCTTTCATGTTGTTATGTCCGCTACAGAGGGTGATTAGGTTATGACCAACGCCAGACTGCCTGATGCGCTACGCTTATCAGGCCTACAATTCTCGGGCCATCCGTAGGCCGGATAAGGCGTTCACACCGCATCCGGCATTAACATGTAAGTCAGACGCCGTAACGTTCGCACCAGCCGAGAATGGCTTTCTCGAAGCAGGCGAATGGTGGATGCACAATGCCCGCGCCAATCATGCCGACGCCCGCATCTTTATGGGCGATGGCGGTGTTGATCACCGGCAGAATGCCGCTGCTACCCACGCGGGTGATGTCGATTGCCGACGGCACGCCCATAAAACCGAGCAGCGGAATGGTGACGTTGGGGTTTTCGCCAAGGGTGATTTCGCGCATCTGACGGGAGAAATCGATAGCCTCTTCCACCGTGCCGCCCACCAGTGCGACGATTGCAGGCGCGGTCGCCATGGCAAACCCGCCAATACCGTAGGTTTCTGTGATGGCGCTGTCGCCGATATCCAGCCCCGAATCTTCCGGCTTATAACCAGCAAACATCGGGCCGATGACCTGCTGCGCTGGGCCGGTAAACCACTGCCCCGGCAGGCCGCTGACCCGCAGGCCGAACTCGACGCCGTTACGCGCCATGGTGGTGACCACGGTGCTGTATTCGATGCCGTGCGCCGCATCCATCGCCGCTTTACACATCGCCATCCACGTCGGGCCGGAGAAGTAGTCGCTGCTGGCGACAAACTCGAACACTTCGCGCTGTTGCTCGACGGAATAGCCTGCCTGAATGATCCCCGGCGTCAGTGCCTGAATCAGCAGCGTCGTCCCGGCGTTATTGCGGTTATGGCACTCATCGCCCATATGCAGCGCCTGCGCCAGCATTAAGCGCAGATCGATCTCACCGATAATTTTCATCGCGTCGCGCAGCATTGGCCCCTGCACATCGCGCATCCAGTTGAGGCGGTCGATCACGCTCTGATCGTTGGCACCCATACGCAAAATCTTCGCCATCTGCTCGCTCATATTGGTATAAGCGATGTTGCCGTAGGTTTTGTTTTTCACGATGTGCATAAACATCGAGGCCGAGGTAACGCCCGCCATCGATCCCACGCAGTCGTGTTCGTGGCACGGCGAGAAGGTGATCTCCCCGGAGGCCGCCAGTTCAGTCGCCTCATCGAGATCTTTCGCCAGCCCTTCGAACACCAACGCCCCGGTGACCGCGCCTTTCATCGCGCCGCACATTTTTTCCCAGGTGATCGGCGGCCCGGCGTGAAGAATGGTTTTCGGCGTCATGCCCGGCACCACGTTAATCGCCTGATCAAAACCAATCAGCACCGGATGCGACTGGATAATGCGCTCCAGCGCCTGCTGGTTAGCGGCGGCGATTTTGTCTGCCAGCGGCGAATCGGCAATGTTATCCAGCGCCTGCACCACCTGCATATTGCCCTGCCCCGGCGGCGTCCAGTCGAGTTGAGTCACTTCTACATGCTGCTTTTTCAGGTCATCGCTAAACATGGCGATACCGACGTTAATAACGTTCAACGGTTGGCTAAACAGTGACTGGCTCATCAGGCTTCCTCCCCTTTGCAGATAAATTCACGCGCCAGCAATCCGGTATTGGTGCTGCTGCTCGCCAGAATCACTCCGGCATCAAGCAGCATCTGGCTTTGTTGTTCTAATGATGGCGTATCGAGATCGGTGCCCAGCACATAGGCGAGAATGATCAACTCGCGTCCTTCGGCGGCGGCGATCGCTTTCGCTTCTTTGATCGCCTCGATGGTGGAGCCGACCGGATCTTCATGCGATCCAAATCCGAGCACAAAATCCATCACGATCACCGCCACTTCTGGATCGCGCGCTTCTTCGATCAAGCGACTGATGCGGTTGGTGGGGTCAATCATTGGATGCGGCTTGCCGTTGGTGAAGTCGTCATCGCCAAAGTCGAGGAAGGTGTGTTTGATGCTGCGGTTGATATCTTGCAGGCGGAATTCAGGATCGGGCTGAATGTTGCTGTAGACATCGCCATGTTTTTCCATCACCGCGAACATGGTTTCGTCGCACAGCGTGCCGCCGCAGAACAGGCCACGAATGTATTTCTGCTGCGGTTGCAGACGCGCACGCACATCAGCAATCAACGGCTGGTTAAGCGTATGCAGGTCGAGATTTTCCTGTTTCACGCCGGAGAGCATCACCGCTTTTAGCGCCGCCTCTTTGCTGCCGCGGGCAAACTGTAGCCCCTGCTCATCCACCGGCGTTTCAACGCGACCGAGGAAGCAGACCACCACCGGCTTGCGGCAGGCACGTGCGCGTTCCAGCACTTTGCGGGCCACCGCAGGCGCGGGAGGTTTTGAAATCAGTGCGATAATTTCAGTTTGCGGATCGTTTTCCAGCATCCCGATGGCGTCGAGCATCATCAGGCCGCCGATTTTCTCGCTCAGGTCGCGCCCGCCGGTGCCAATCAGTTGTGAAACACCGCCACCAAATTCATGAATGCGGACGCTCAGCTCCTGGCTGCCGGTGCCGGATGCGCCAACAATACCGATATTGCCGCGACGCACGGCGTTACCAAAACAGAGCGCCGCGCCGTTAATAATCGCCGTGCCGCAGTCCGGCCCCATCATCAGCAGCCCTTTTTCGTGGGCCAACTGCTTGAGCGCCAGTTCATCTTCAACTGAGACGTTATCGGAAAACAGCATCACGTTAAGGTCGTTTTGCAGCGCCTGACGCGCTTCGCGAGCGGCAAACAGACCGTTAACCGAAATCACCGCCAGGTTACTTTCCGGGATATGCTTTTTGGCGCTGGCAATAGTGGCGTAACGCGCCTCGTGCGAGCCGCTTTGCGCTTTGCTGTTGAACAGTTCTTCAATCTCCACCAGCAACTGTTCGTTGTCCGCGCCCGCTTTGCCGTTGATGACAATCATCAGGTCGCCGTTTTTCGCCTGTTCCAGCTCCGGCGTCAGCAGTCCTAAATTTTTCAGTACACCTTTGTTCATTTCGGTCGCCATCGCCACAAATGCCTGCTCGACGCCGTCGAGTTTATTTGCACGCGTGGAGATAGACATCAGCGAGACAGAATCAAAATAGGTATTCGGTTTAATGACTATTTTAACTGACATAATTCCCTCCGTAGGTTTGGCTCAGCGCACAACCATCGGCCATGCCATACAGCATGTCGCAGCCGGAACTGGAGCCAATATGTTTAATTTTTTCTATTGCCTGAGTTGCGTTCCCAGGGATGTCATAAATAATGTTGTGAATAAAACGATGAATATTTTCCCGGCAACGTTGTTGTAATGCGGCTTCCAGCGTTATAGCACTTAATAATGTGGTGTTATTTCTGCCGCGCTGCATACCGAGATAAAATTCCTCTTTGTATTTTTCCGACGGATGCCCGGGAATAAATAAAATAAGCGCCAGACCTGTTAAATAATCGTCGGCTGATGGCGTAAGGCCAATCCCTAACCCAATCATACTGGCGACCGCTGCGGCGATATTTTGTTTTTCGTTTACTGCCTGAATAACTGCCCGTCGTTTAATATGTAGTTCTTTATTTAACGCCTGATAAAACGGATTATCGCCGCGATAATTAAACAGGGTTTCATTTTCCCCCAGGTGCTGATGAATAATGTCGTGCCACTGTAGCCAGGCGATAAGGTGAAAATTCACAGCGGTCATTTGCAAGGTTGGGGACAGCCAACGCCGACAACGACTCATCTCTATATGAAGATGTTGACCAACCGTAATACCTTGATCGTCAAACTGAACCTTATCACCATGCCGGAACAGATCATCAAAGTGAGTGAGTGCCAACCGACAACTGTTTGGCGCATTGTCGTACTCTTCACAAAGCAGCGTCAGCAACTGCTGGCGAGCCGGGAGTGCGATATTTACCGCTCTGGCAAAGACCTGTTCAACCTGTCCTTGCCCCCGCTGCGCCAGAAAATCCGCATCCGCAGTTAGCGCCCACACACACCGTCTTTCTGGTGTGTTGATAGCAAGCCTCCCGGTTTATGCACCTGCGGCAATCAGTAACTGCGCAATCTCTTCAAAGCCCCGTTCCCTCGCCAGTTCCAGTGGCGTTTTGCCATATTTATCGGTCAGATGCGGGCTGGCACCGTGTTCCAGCAATAACTGCACAATCGCCTGCTGTTTAATACCACCATCATTAAGCACAATCGCTTCCAGTAGCGGCGTCCAGCCTACATGGTTGGTCTGGTTAACGTTAATCTCCGTATGCGCCAAAAGCTCTTTTACAATACTTAAATGGCCTTTTTCACAGGCAGGCGTCAGGCCGACACCGCCAAAACGGGTTACGCAATTAAGATCGGGTTTAGCCGGTAAAATAATTCGTAGTAGCGTTAAATCATCGTTCAGACAGCTAATTAAAAAAGGATTTAAACAGGTATGATCTTGCTTATTAATATCCGCTCCGGCATCAATTAATGCCTGAACGCAAGCATATTGCTGATATAAACTTGCCAGCGTAATTGCCGTTTTCCCCTGACGATCGCAGGTATTAATATCGACACCCAGCGCAAGGCAGGTTTTTACTTTATCGATATCACCCTGTTGTGCAGCCAATAAATAGTCGGCAGGTAGATTTTTTATACTCATTCACATTCCCCTGGTTTTTGTGGCTGTTTTCGATGAATTGAGAATAGCAACGATAATCTGATAAAAGAACCCGCTTAAATTTAATTCGCTGTATTTCGCCTTTTTGTTGAATGATGTTCAACAATCTTTTCGCAGTGTGCGGTAGTGCAATATTTGTTTCTTTGACCCGATACCCTTTCACTCAATCAGGTTTTATTTCTCTATAGTCTGCACATGTAAGAGTAGCTTTCGTCCATGTCTAACCAGAGGGGAACAAGATGAACGGACTCACGGCAACGGGTGTCACCGTCGGTATTTGTGCAGGGCTTTGGCAGTTAGTGTCTTCACATGTCGGGCTCTCTCAGGGATGGGAATTATTAGGAACCATTGGCTTCGTCGCCTTTTGCAGTTTTTATGCCGCAGGCGGCGGTAAATCGGGGTTTATCAGAAGTCTGGCGGTTAATTATTCCGGGATGGTGTGGGCATTTTTCGCCGCGCTGGCTGCCGGTTGGCTGGCCTCTGTAAGTGGACTGTCCGCGTTCTGGGCGAGCGTAATTACTACCGTACCCTTCTCGGCGGTAGTGGTCTGGCAAGGGCGTTTCTGGTTACTGTCCTTTATTCCCGGTGGCTTTCTCGGCATGACGCTGTTTTTTGCCAGCGGGATGAACTGGACGGTGACGTTACTGGGTTTTCTGGCGGGTAACTGCGTGGGGATAATTTCAGAATATGGTGGACAAAAATTAAGCGAAGCGACGACTAAACGCGACGGTTATTAAAAGTTATTCAAAAATGATTATCTATCTTTAACCGATACCTCTACAGTCATAGCTGGAGAAATTCATAGTAGATAATGGCGAGAATGGTTTAATGAACTCAATTTTTACCGAAGAGAATCTGTTGGCATTTACTACCGCTGCGCGTTTTGGCAGCTTCAGTAAAGCCGCAGAAGAGTTGGGTTTAACCACTTCCGCCATTAGCTACACCATCAAGCGTATGGAGACGGGGCTGGATGTGGTGCTGTTCACTCGCAGTACCCGCAGCATTGAGTTAACGGAGTCCGGGCGTTATTTTTTCCGCAAAGCTACCGACCTGCTGAATGATTTTCACGCCATCAAACGCAGTATCGATACTATTTCGCAGGGCATAGAAGCACGTGTGCGCATTTGTATTAATCAGCTGCTTTATACGCCCAAACACACCGCACGCTTGTTACAGGTGCTGAAAAAGCAGTTTCCTACCTGCCAGATTACCGTCACCACCGAAGTGTATAACGGCGTCTGGGATGCGATTATTAATAATCAGGCCAATATCGCCATCGGCGCACCCGATACACTACTGGACGGCGGCGGTATTGATTACACTGAAATTGGCGCGATTCGCTGGGCTTTTGCTATCGCCCCGGATCACCCGTTAGCCTTTGTGCCGGAACCCATCGCCGAAAGCCAACTGCGTCTCTACCCTAATATTATGGTGGAGGACACCGCGCATACGATTAATAAAAAAGTGGGCTGGTTGCTGCACGGGCAGGAGTCAATTCTGGTGCCAGATTTCAACACCAAATGTCAGTGCCAGATTTTAGGTGAAGGAATTGGTTTTTTGCCGGATTACATGGTCCGTGAGGCGATGACGCAATCCCTGCTGGTTACCCGACAAATCCATAATCCGCGCCAGGATTCGCGCATGTTACTGGCGACTCAGCATTCTGCTACGGGTCAGGTGACGCAGTGGATTAAAAAACAATTTGCGCCAAATGGCATATTAACGGGGATCTATCAGGATTTACTGCATCGGGAGAATTAATCGCTGCCAACCTCCCGATGCGCTGTGAATAGCGGTTTACATCAACCACCTGCTTTCATTACCCATTCAGAGATAAATTTATTACCCGGTACTGGCGGAGAGTACAAATAGCCCTGCAAAAAGTGAACGCCTTTACCGATCATTAAATCCGCCTGCTCCTGGGTTTCTACCCCTTCCGCCACGATACTCAGACCAGGCTTACGCGCTAGTTCGACAATATTGTCCACAATATGACCGGAGATTTCGTCGACACTCGCCATTTGCACAAATGACTTATCGATCTTAATAAAATCGACCGGGAACGCCTGCAAGTAACGATAGGTCGCATAACCCGTACCAAAGTCATCCAGCGCAAAGGTAATGTTGTGCTGATGAAGGCTGTCAAATATCGCTCTGGCTTCTGGCGTTACCGGAATAGGGTTACGTTCCGTTAGCTCGAGAACCAGCTTGATTTTATCGTTACCTAATTTCTTAACCAGGTTCAGACACTCTTTTTCAAATCCCGCTGCCAAAAAACAACCCGCCGAGACGTTGATGCCAATATGGAAATTGTCCGGCAGCAAATGTTTTACCGGCATCAGAATATCCGCAGTCTGTTTCATCAGTTGGCGGGTCATTATGACAATAAGACCGGATGACTCCGCCAGAGGAATAAACTGATCCGGTGGGATAATTCCCGTTTGTGGATGTTCCCAGCGGACAAGTACCTCACAGCCCGTCAGTACCCCAGTCTGCGCGCAGAAAACCGGTTGGATCCACGGTTTGAATTCGTGGTTTTCCAACGCCAGACTGATGGCTTCAGGCGTGACGATATGGTGACAACGGTTATCAGGGATATAAAAATTATTTTTATTTCCCGTGCCACTGATGACTTGCGGATGATATTGAAAAAAGATATCCCGCCAGAAGGTAATATCACTCTGGATGCCTAGTTTTTCATACAGCTGCTTCTTTTGATGTGAAATTGTCTTTGCACTGCGATTTCTGTACTGTGAGATTTCTGTAACCGACATTCCCTCCATTAGCAGCTTGAGTAAAAGCCGTTCTTTTTCGGACACGATACCAGGCAACGTCAAATTCACCGTTGCCCCGAACTCTTCCAAAAAAACACTCAAATCATGCGAAGCCATTGAACACACCTTGATTAAATCTTGTGCGCCAGCTAAATCTGCGAGTCTTCACTCTGACTGATAAAGCTGGCTGCAAGAAAATGACACAGAGAGCCGAATTATCTCCCGTTCGGCTCTCTCTCCTTTTACTCATTATTCAGATCAGAATTGCCACTTAATGCCAACCATTGCAGAGGTGTCATTATATCCCCTATCGGCAACCTGAACGCCCACATTCCCCCAGACATTCAGGTTGGCATTTAGCTGTCCTTCCACCCCGGTTTTTATCTCAGCAATATTTCGGGCTCCATCCTGAGTGACGGACACGCCATCCATACTGGTGCTGAAATCCTTACTGTTATGCAGCCAGTTCACTTCTACAAACGGCTGGAACTCGCGGGATTTACCGTCATCCATTTTATGGTGGCTCTTCAGCCAGGTTTTTACGCCAAGTCGGGTTTGAACATTGCCATCACCGTTGCTATGAACGAGGGTTCCGTTGCTTTCGCGGTGCTTATCGGCTTTGACTCCCATCCAGGTAACCTGTGCTTGCGGCTGAACATACCATTCATTACGCGTTCCCTGGCTGCCATTAAATTCAGCTAATTTGTGTTTGTATCCAGCTTCCAGTGAAGCGGTAAATCCTTTTGATTTATAGGATTCACTTTGTAAGTCATCCCCTTTCACTGTGTTATCAAACCAGCTGTACTGCGCCCAACTGTCGAGATACGCGCCATTACGCGACTCGTCATCGGCATACCAGGTGGCATAGAGGCCGGTGCTATATCCGTTCACACTCGCTTTTGCACGATAACCGGTTCGCGAGGAAATGGTTTTGCTGTCGCTGTTGCCATATCCCGCCATGACCCCAACATGCCAGCTGTCGCTGCCGTTTTGGCTCCACTGCGCGACATCGCCTCCCAGTTGCAGAACATAGCGATTGCTTTGGGTTTTCAGCTGGCCGCTGCCATCACGCCATTTATTATGACCACCTTCATGGCGCATCCACATAGTGGTTTGTTTCTGCTCACCCGTCACCATGTCGGTATAGTACGTATTACCCAGACGCTCATGCAGACGCGTGGTGAACATTGTATTCGCTGCTGCAAGGTTCGCAATGTAGCTACCCGCCTCCGGTCGCAGGTCATTATCCACATTCAGATCCGGACCCGGCGTAGGTGTCGGGTTAGGGTTCGGCTCTGGATTCGGGTTTGGCTCCGGATTCGGCATCGGGTCTGGCTCCGGCTGCAGTTCAGGAGAATCACTGCCGCTGGTCAGATACCAGTTACCACTATTTGCCCCTTGTCCACGCGCGAGAGTGTAGTCATACGCCCCCGCAACGATACGACCAGCCTGAACAAATTCGCCCTCAGACTTACCGTCTACATGGATAAGTTCGATACCGTTAAGGGTTTTCGCACCTGTACCGCCAGCGTTATTCACCGTAACGGCAGTCGTGCCGCTAGTATCGCCCTCGACAACCAATTTATCGGTTACTGAGTCATCGCCATTCAGTACCGTATTCATTACTAGTTGACCGTTATTACCGTGGTAGTTCCCCTTCACCACTAACACATTGCCAGCTTGCTGTCCTGACATTCCGGTCATCAGCGTACCGTTGTTGGTCAGATTGCCGCCCAGGGTGTAATTCACAGACGCAGCCGCTCTTTTTTCAGTGCTATTATTCAACGCCAGGGTACCGTTGTTCTCAACGTTTGCGCTACCCAATCCCTGCGCATGACTTACCAGGACATTAGCCGAATTAGCAATGTTCACATTCGCCGTCAGGTTGCTGTTATCGCCCGCGATGTCCAGCGTGCCGCCCTGAATATTCAGCTCTCCGCTCCCCGTTAACGAACCGGTTGAAGTGCCCCCGTTGGTAACCGTCAGACTGCCGCCATTTAAGCTCAGCAGTGAATCGGCGCTGCCATTGAGCGTGCCCACGGTCTGGCTGTGACCATTCATATCCAGTTCAGTCTCTGCCGCCAGACGCAGTTCATGGGTATTACCCAACACGTTATCGTTATTCAACAAAAGCGTCCCACTGCGCAGATCGGTAACACCGGTATAGTCGTTGTCTTTGTTAGAAAGCGATACGGTCTGACCCTTCTGGCTGCTGAATGCCAGGTCACCACTGCCGGTAATCTTTGCGCTGAGATCGGCGGCATTCTCGCTTTTACCGTTAGAGCTCAGCACCAGAGCATCGCTGTCGGTAGCGTGTAAATCAAGCTGGGTCAGGCCGTAACCGATATACAGACCGTCATTGTTTACCCCACTCGTCAGACGATAGTCGTAAGTGCCGACGGCCGCTTTTTGCCCATTCTGCTGAATATCACGTTGGGCGCTGCTGGAGAGGATTTGCCCATTTTTATCCTGCAATTGCAGATTGCCCGCATCGCCCAGAACTTCCGCACCTTGCGCATCAACCAGCTTAATGGCGCTGTTACCATCATCGACTTCAGTGAGCGATAACGCAGAGTCAATATCACGAGATACTGAGCGGACAACGTCACTGTCAGAAACCTGAATCACACCCTCGCCGCGCAAATCCAGCGTTTTACTAACGTTGACCGTCCCTTCTGTCATCTGTGCACCTGCTGTCAGGGCACCAAAATCAACGGTTCCGCCGGAGAATCCCAAAGTGCTAATGGAGTGAGCGCCCTTACCCACTGTTACCTGGCTTCCCTGACCCGCAGTGATCCCGCCTCTCTGCAGAAACTCAGCATTCTTTTCCAGGTTAAATGTCGTGTTCTGGAACGCCAGTGAACCCTGGAACCAGTCTGTATAAGCAAACTCATCGAAGGAGAATTCGTGATTCCCCATGTTTATTTCAACAATACCTCTACCTTGAAGATCGTTATCAAATACCCAATCTTTATTGGCATTGATTTGCAGTTTGCCATCAACATCCAGGTCCGCACGGCCGATGTTCTTGTCTTCAGAAATAACCGCGACAGCACCAGAAGCGACATCAATATATCCGCTGAATGCATAGTTATTGCCGGTCAGTGCCACTGTCCCACTGTCGATACTTATTGTACCATTGCCGGAAATCTTATTGGCAAAGGTCATGCTATCGTCAGCCTTCAGGTGTAATTTCCCGCGGTTGTTGATCTCTGCTGTACCTATATTTTGGGTGATCCCTAAAGCGCCATTTTGCTCAATTTTGACTTTACCACTAAAGGCAGAGTTATCACCGGTTAAGTAAGTCGTGCCATTGAGCGCATTGATATAGCCCAGGCCCTCGCTGCCACTGACAATATCCGCGGAAATAGTCGCGTTTTTATCCGTGTGGTTTAAGGTGATTTTCTTATCGGATGTCTTTGCCCACACAAACTCAATTTTTTCGGCATCAATAATCCCTGCAGCCTTCGCAGCACTTCCTTCCTGTGCACCTAACGCTAACTCAGAGTTGGTGCTTAAACTAATTTTCGGTGCGGATATTTTACCTCCATCTGATACGACTAATGTTGTATCAGAACGTTGGTCGTAATAACCCAGGCTAATATGTTCACGAGCATTAACTTCACCACCGTTATTAACCGACAGGAACTGATTACCGCCATATCCGCCGTAAACGCCCATAAAGAAGGTCCCTGCATTTACCTGACTACCTTCGCCGCTTACATTCCCCTGCGTATAAGTCAGACGACTGGTGCCCTTAACATGAATTTTGCCGCCATTGGAGACATTAAAATAGCCTTGATCATGTCTCATGCCTGAGTTTGACTCATACAAATCATCAGCATATAACTCGCTGCCAGCATTGGAGACATTCAGGAACCCCGTACCTTTCAGCAAAAAGTTAAGCGGGCCATTGATTGTTACCTTTCCTCCGGTAATATCCAACCCACCACCAGAAGCGAGAGTCAGACGCGGACGGGAAGTATCTGTCGTATTGATTACCAGATTGGCATTGTCAGTCACCGTAATACGGTAATCGATGCTCTGGTTCTCTTTGCCAAAATCAATAGTTTTATCCTGGTTTACGATGACATCATCGGCGAATACCAGAGATGAATATAAACTTATCGCGCTAATTAAAACAGCCCGGGACTTTTTTCCTTTTACTCTGCTCCCCAGCTCAGAGCAGACGCTCCAACAGTTACGGGACCTGTTCCACTTTAGCCGATATATTTTATTCATCACAATCTCCAGCAATACATCCAAATAAAACCAAGATTGCATAAACAGCAACGCATTAAATGCCATTCTGATTACTGTTCATCGCATATAAAAATTCAAAAATTTTGCATAGCATTGGCAACCACATATCTGAGTATGTAGTTCAGAGGGTAATAAAATAGCAAGTTATTACTTAAAACTTATTTTAAGTTAACACTCTTAACTTTATCATTACATTCCTCCCAGGCTCTA
>NZ_SJWV01000095.1:0-15101 GCF_004352695.1 Escherichia sp. KCJ4928 | reverse complement strand
TAATCGGATTGTGTATCGCAAAGCCTGGGGAGCGGCGAAAAAGTACGATGGCAGCGTGTTGATGGAACAGCCTGTCAAAGCCACCACCGGGACGCTGTATGACCTGGCCTCAAACACCAAAATGTACGCCACGAACTTCGCCCTGCAAAAGCTGATGAGCGAAGGCAAACTGCATCCTGACGATCGGATTGCGAAATATATTCCGGGGTTTGCCGATAGTCCAAATGACACCATCAAAGGCAAAAACACGCTGCGGATTTCTGACCTGCTGCATCACAGCGGCGGTTTCCCGGCGGACCCACAATATCCGAATAAAGCGGTCGCGGGCGCGTTATATTCCCAGGATAAAGGCCAGACGCTGGAGATGATCAAGCGCACGCCGCTGGAGTATCAGCCCGGCAGCAAGCATATTTACAGTGATGTCGATTATATGCTGCTTGGATTTATCGTCGAGTCGGTCACCGGTCAGCCGCTTGACCGCTATGTTGAAGAGTCGATTTATCGCCCGCTCGGCCTGACACATACGGTATTTAACCCGCTGCTGAAAGGCTTTAAACCGCAGCAAATTGCCGCCACGGAATTGAACGGCAATACCCGCGATGGCGTGATCCATTTCCCGAATATCCGCACCTCCACTCTCTGGGGTCAGGTGCACGATGAAAAAGCCTTTTATTCGATGGGCGGCGTTTCCGGGCACGCAGGTTTGTTTTCCAATACCGGCGATATTGCGGTGTTAATGCAAACGATGCTGAACGGCGGGGGCTATGGCGATGTGCAGCTGTTCAGTGCGGAAACGGTGAAGATGTTCACCACCAGCTCTAAGGAAGATGCCACTTTTGGCCTCGGCTGGCGCGTGAATGGTAATGCCACCATGACGCCGACGTTTGGCACGCTGGCAAGCCCGCAAACCTACGGTCACACTGGCTGGACCGGAACGGTGACCGTTATCGATCCGGTGAATCATATGGCGATTGTGATGTTAAGCAACAAGCCACATTCGCCGGTTGCCGATCCGCAAAAGAATCCCAATATGTTCGAAAGCGGTCAGCTGCCGATTGCAACGTATGGTTGGGTAGTTGATCAGGTGTATGCGGCGTTAAAGCAAAAGTAATAAAAAGGCCAGTCAGTAATGTTACTGCCTGGCCTTTAATCAATGAATCAGAAACGCTTACAGCGCCATCAACTTGTCCAGCGACGGTGCGAAATAATAGCCGCCGGTTACCGGTTTGGTGAAACGCAACATCGCATCACGCTTACCATCGGTATCGCCAAACATGCTCAGCAGTTGCTGCTCAATGTTATGCAGACGCGCGCAGTAGGCGCAGAAGTACAGACCGTGAGTGCCACTGGCAGTGCCGTACGGCAGGCTCTGGCGAACAATCTTCAGCCCTTTGCCATCTTCTTTCAGATCAACGCGGGTGAGGTGAGAGGTTTCCGGACGTTCGTCGCCGTCGATCTCTTCGTTGGCCTCTTTGGTGCGCCCGATCATCATCTCCTGATCGTGAACGCTCATCCGGTTGAGCTGCTTCAGGTTGTGTTCCCAACGCTGGACAAACACATAGCTGCCGCCCGCATCCACGCCGTCTTTGATAACCGCCACTTCGCGACGCGTCTCTTCACCCGCCGGGTTTTCCGTACCGTCAACAAAGCCGCTCAGGTCACGCTCTTCAACCCAACGGAAGCCGTGGATCTCTTCTTTCACTTCAATGCAGTCACCAAAGGCTTCCATCGCCGCCTGGGCGACAGAGAAGTTTACGTCGTGACGCAGAGAAAGAATGTGGATCAACACATCGAACTGGGTGGTCGGCGCAAGGCCTTTACCGTAGCCCGGAAAATCTTTCAGCTCTTCTGCCCCAACGCCGCCGCTCAGAGCGCGCCAGGTGTTGTTACCAAAGGCAACCACCGCACCAAGATGCGCGTCCGGGAATTTCGCTTCAAAAGTTGCCAGTTTGTCGGCAAATGTTTTACTGGCCGCACGCAGGGCGTCAACTTCCCCTTTCACGTTGGCTTCGATCCAAATCGCCGCGCGGCAATGTTCTGGCAAAATGCCACTCTGAACCTGAGACATTGTTCCTCCTGAAAATAATAATGCCACGCAATCCGTGGCATTGTTGAGCGCTATTTTACGTGTTTTTTCGCGGCGGCGGTTTGTTCAGACGCAAATTAACGCCGCCAGATAATTTTACTGACTTTCCAGTTTTTCAGGGTATCGTCCGAAGGCATTAACCCTTCAGGACCACTCCATTCCCCGCTGAACTGGTAGCTAATATGTTGACTGCCTTCGGCTTTACATTCGACGGCACGATTATCATCACCATCAGCTTTTTGGCAATTGCCAAATGCTTTGCTGTAAAGGTCGCTAAACGGTGTACCGATTTTAACACCGGTGTCAGCAGGAATATCGCTATCCAGCACGTCAATGCGACTGATCGTGCCTTGATCGCCGTTAATCACCATCGCCACGTTGTCGCCCTTCATCACTTCAAAAAAGCGCACCACGTTGCCGTTCGCGGTTTTCATTCCGCTGCGCAGGCGATAATCGCCATCAAGCGCATCGGCAATGGCTTGTTCTTGCAGTGGTGTGGACGCCGTTAATTCACCAACGCCCTGCTCGCTCACTTTGGTGGACGACCCAAACCAGTTCCACGGGTTAGCGGCAGACCAGTTAACTGACGACATCGTGGAACAGCCGGTCAGCATCAATGGCATAGCGCATAACATTAAACGCAGCGATTTCATGTCACTTCCTTTGGTTATTCAATAACGTTGCTTGGAGTGCAAATTCACCAAAAAGTGCCGTTATTCTTTTACTTCATTAAAACAAGCGCGTAAACGTCGATTGGTCAGCAGCCAGATTAACGCCACAATATCCGCCACTACCAGCGCCAGACCGATACCGCTAACGGATTCACCGTTCAGCCACAGCCACGGTTGCCAGCAAAGTAAAACCACCTGCGCCAACAGCAACAGAAAATAGAGTACACGCCAGGTGCGAGGAAACGTAGCCCGCCGACCGCTCAACAAAAACGCCAGCACCGCCGGAATGCCAGGAATCAGCCCCAGCCAGAAATTATCGTGATCGGGATAAAACAGATTTAGCAGCGCAGTACCCTGCTCACGCGACGCACCGGCAATGACAAACAGCACCCAGGTTCGCGCCTGAAGCAATAGCACAAGCCAGAAGAGCAAGGGTAAACGCAGGCGTCCGTGCGCATCATAATGGACAGGATGGAACTCAGTACTCTTCATCTTCAATCAAACGCTTACCCAGACTCAGCACGTCGGCGTGTTCATATCCCAGGCGTTCATACATTCCGAGCACCATGTCGTTATCTTCCGGCACATTGATCTGAATTTTCGGGCAGCCACGAGCAATCAGCTTTTTCTCCAGCCGATTAAGCAACGCATTGGCAATCCCACGCCCACGAAACTCTGGATGCACGCCAAGATAATAAGCAGACCCGCGATGCCCGTCATAACCGCCCATCACCGTTCCGACCACTTCACCGTTTACCTCAGCGACCAAAAACAAACTGACGTCATGGTTCATCTTACGCTCGATGTCCATTTCCGGATCGTTCCACGGACGCAGCAAGTCGCAACGCTCCCAAAGGGTGATGACCTCTTCGAAATCTTCCTGGCGAAATACGCGTATCTCCATGGTATTCGTTACCTTTTTGCGGGTTAAAAGGCTGATTATGGCGTGAACGGTCGAATTAGCCAATATCTGACGAAAATCGGTTGAAAAAGTGGCATAATGGGGAGTTGTCAACTATTGAAATGAAAAGTAAAACAATTCTCAACATCAAACCGTCGTAACGGATTACGCGATACGATATAACATCTGGAACTTTATTATTACAACTCAGGCCGTATGAGCACTTTTAAACCACTAAAAACACTCACTTCGCGCCGCCAGGTGCTGAAAGCCGGTTTGGCTGCCCTGACGTTGTCAGGAATGTCGCAAGCCATCGCCAAAGACGAACCTTTAAAAACCAGCAACGGACACAGCAAGCCGAAAGCCAAAAAATCTGGCGGCAAACGTGTCGTTGTTCTCGATCCAGGCCACGGCGGAATTGATACCGGAGCGATCGGACGCAACGGTTCGAAAGAAAAACATGTGGTGCTGGCGATTGCTAAAAACGTCCGTTCCATTTTGCGTAATCATGGGATTGATGCGCGTTTAACGCGTTCTGGCGATACGTTTATCCCACTTTACGATCGCGTTGAAATCGCCCATAAACATGGCGCAGATCTGTTTATGTCAATTCATGCCGATGGCTTTACCAACCCGAAAGCTGCCGGTGCTTCGGTATTTGCCCTCTCTAACCGTGGGGCAAGTAGCGCAATGGCGAAATACCTGTCTGAACGCGAAAACCGCGCCGATGAAGTTGCCGGTAAAAAGGCGACTGACAAGGATCACCTATTGCAGCAAGTGCTGTTTGATCTGGTGCAAACCGATACTATTAAAAACAGCCTGACGCTCGGCTCGCATATTCTGAAAAAGATTAAGCCGGTGCATAAACTGCACAGCCGCAACACCGAACAAGCCGCGTTTGTGGTGTTGAAATCGCCGTCGGTTCCTTCGGTGCTGGTGGAAACCTCGTTTATCACCAACCCGGAAGAAGAGCGGCTGTTAGGCACGGCGGCGTTTCGTCAGAAAATCGCCACAGCGATTGCTGAAGGCGTGATCAGTTATTTCCACTGGTTCGACAACCAGAAAGCACATTCGAAAAAGCGATAAGTTATGAAACCCGACGCACACCAGGTTAAACAGTTTCTGCTCAACCTTCAGGATACGATTTGTCAGCAGCTGACCGCCGTCGATGGCGCAGAATTTGTCGAAGATAGTTGGCAGCGCGAAGCTGGCGGCGGCGGGCGTAGTCGGGTGTTGCGTAATGGTGGTGTTTTCGAACAGGCAGGCGTCAACTTTTCTCACGTCCACGGCGAGGCGATGCCTGCTTCCGCCACCGCTCATCGCCCGGAACTTGCCGGGCGCAGTTTCGAGGCGATGGGCGTTTCACTGGTAGTGCATCCGCATAACCCGTATGTTCCCACCAGCCACGCGAATGTGCGTTTTTTTATTGCCGAAAAACCGGGTGCAGAGCCCGTCTGGTGGTTTGGCGGCGGCTTCGATTTAACCCCTTTCTATGGTTTTGAAGAAGACGCCATTCACTGGCACCGCACCGCCCGTGACCTGTGCCTGCCATTTGGTGAAGACGTTTATCCCCGTTACAAAAAGTGGTGCGACGATTACTTCTACCTCAAACATCGCAACGAACAGCGCGGTATTGGCGGGCTGTTCTTTGATGATCTGAACACGCCAGATTTCGACCACTGTTTTGCCTTTATGCAGGCGGTAGGCAAAGGCTACACCGACGCTTATTTACCAATTGTAGAGCGACGTAAAGCGATGGCCTACGGCGAGCGCGAGCGCAATTTTCAGCTCTACCGTCGCGGTCGTTATGTCGAGTTCAATCTGGTCTGGGATCGCGGCACGCTGTTTGGCCTGCAAACTGGCGGGCGCACCGAGTCGATCCTGATGTCAATGCCGCCACTGGTACGCTGGGAGTATGATTATCAGCCAAAAGATGGCAGCCCAGAAGCGGCGTTAAGTGAGTTTATTAAGGTCAGGGATTGGGTGTAACTCCCTCACCCCCATTCCCGCATCCGCTGATGCAACGTCAACGACGGCTTCTCGGCAAACAGCTGCTGGTAATCCGTGGCAAATTGCCCCAGATGCCAGAATCCCCACTGCATGGCGGCGTCTTTTACCGTTGTGCTTTGCGACCACGGGCTTATCAGTTCGCGGCGTACGGCGTTCAGGCGAATGCGTTTCAGCCACGCGTTTGGGCCAATGCCTAAAATAGCGTGAAACGCGTTTTGTAGCGTGCGGCGACTGACATGCAGTTGATTACACAAGTCCAGCACCGTCACCGGCTCAGACATATTTTCCAGCACATATTCACGGGCGCGGGAAAGTAATCTACGGTAACTCTGATGACTGATGCTTTCCGCCGTCACCATTGGTTGCGCGTCTTCCAGCATCGCCCCCATCGCCATTAGCAAATTATCCCCCAGCACTTTTCGCACTGCAGGCTGATGGAGATTTTCCGGGTTCTCGCAAAACGTCGCCAGCGCCTGTTGGACAAAGCCCCACAGCGCGGCTTTATGCTGCTCTTTCACTTCCAGCGCCGACTGGCTACGCAGCATATGTAATACCCGATCCGGGTTATGCAAAAAGTTAGCCTGCCGGGTGATGACATCTTCAGAAAGCACCACGCCCAGGATCGTGTAATCATCCGGCGTGCTCAGTTCAAATTCAGTGCCACCAGGGCGGGTGGCGATTTCCGCGCTTCCCAGACATTGCGAACCGATAAATCCCTGCTCACCGCGCGTCGCCGGAATGCCAAACCAGAACGAGTTCGGCCAGACCAGGCACGACTGACGCAGCGCCAGACCGGTGTATTCACGAAAAACCTGAATATCATCGAGTAGAATTTCCGTAAATTCACCATGAAACTTGCCCGGATGCAGCTGATCGTAAATCTGCTGCCAGGCGGTAATCGTTAAAGCATGTTCATAGACATCCGTTGTCTGTCGTTGATGAACATTATCCACTTCGACCTTCGGCGTGAGCTTCAGGTTTTCGGGTAAGGGTTCATGATAAAGATGGTGCAAATTGGCTGTACGGGTCTTTTTCATGATGTTAATGCCGGGTGTTGTAGGACACCCGGCACCTCCGACAGGTTAATGGGGCTTGAGACGATAACGACTACTGCGTTTACGTAACGTCCCGGCAGAAAAGAGCTGTTCGAGCGCATTTCTGGCTTTTTCCAGCGGCCAGCCAAAGTGGGCAGCCACTTCTCCTGCCGTCATTCCCTGACGTACTGATGTTAACAGCGCCAACAACTCGTCAGCATATTCCGCGACGATAACTGGCGCGTCGGGTTCCCTTACGGGTTGCTTCGGCTGGCGGTTAAAGCCAGTAACCAGCCACTGGGTGTCATCGTCTGGCCGACCGATCTCCTTGCGGCTGATGACACGCCCGGTACGCATCGCGGCAGCACAACCTGCGTCCAGCGCCGCACGACACGCCGCCAGATCGCCTTCCACCACCAGCGTTAAGCGACCAGGGTCAAGCACTTCGTGACTGAGCAGACGAACGTTAGCTGCTTTGAGCATGGCATCCGCTGCATCTATCGCGGCGACCATGCCGTCCACTTCCAGCAATCCCAGTGCATTGATCATCGGCAACCTCCGTTACGCACGCTGGATTGGATTACGCGCGATTTCCAGCACTGCATCGGTAAAGGCGTTACAGGCTGCTTTACACGCGGCCTGGCTACCGGTTAAAAATGCTGCCGAGTAGTTGGTTTCAGACGGTGGCGGGACATAGGTCACCAGCTGTACGTCGGCAGATTTCAACGCTGCATCAATGCCGTAGGTCGCTTCCAGCGGCGGTGCCACCAGATACGCCATCGGATCGCCAAGCGTGATCCCGGCGGTTGATGAGAGATAAGAACCGGTACGCGAAACCACATGTGCCAGGAATGCGGTGTTTTCTGCGTCATTAGCCCACTGGAAAGCAGCGCCATTTTCAATATGTGCAACCATCGCATCCAGACCAGCACGCACTTCCGCCGGGTTTGGCCCACCAAGCATAATCAGCACTTCACCGGCAGTCGGTGACGGTCCGTGTGCTGCTCCCGCATACAGCGAGCGGCCATATACCACTTCGACCATCGCCTGCTTGGTCGCTTCGTCAGCCGCAATGTAGGTGACGTCATCGGAATCAGCAGAAATCAGCCCGAGGCTACGAATATGCGGCGGCAATTTTAGTTCACGCGCAAATTCAGCGTTAACGGAGGCAATCACCCGCATGGCGGTTACCGACGGTCGAATCAAATCTAAAGCTGGCATGATGCCTCCTTATCGGGTCATGTTGATGCCGGATGCTTTCTGCTCCAGCATACGTTTCGCCAAATCCACAATGACGGCTGCGGCTTCAACCGGCGGCGTGCCGCCCTGGTGAATGTTAGAGATGCAGGTGCGATCGGCCTCAACGGTGGTCGCCATACGCGGCGAGTAAACGGCGTAACAGGAGAGGCTTTCTGACTGACCCAACCCCGGACGTTCCCCCACCAGCAGGATCACCACTTTCGCGCCGAGGATCTCACCGATCTGATCTTCAATCTTCACGCGACCATAACGAACAAAGAATGGCGTGCCGACTTTCAGCCCGGCCTGTTTCAGGCCCGCCATCAGCGGCGGCAGGATCTCTTCGTAGTTCACGGTGATGGCATCAGTTGACAGGCCATCAGAAATAACGACCTGTACGTCCGGATTAGCAACACACTGTGCTTTCAGCGCTTCAACAGCTTCTGCACACAGGCGGCGGCCCATATCCGGGCGAGTCAGGTAGAGATTTTTGTCGCTAATTTCGGAGCGTACTTCCAGCAAGCCCTGCGCTTTCACCCACTCTTCCGGCACTTCTTTCAGTACGGTATCTTTCGAACGAGAGTGATCGGCCAGGAAACGCAGCAACGCCTGGGTACGTGGACGCGGACCGGCACGACCGGTACAAACGCGGGCCACGGTGCTGCGACGCAGTTCTGTTAATACGTCTGCGCGATGCGGGTTTTCAACACCAATCCACGCTTTTGCTTCCGCAGAACCTAAATCCAGCGCGCAGCTTTCCGAGGTCACCGGTGCCGCACAGGTGGTGGTGGTGCACTTTGCTTCTGACGGCGCGGGGGCCGTTTGTCCCATTGACGCCATCACGCTGCGTACAATTTCTTCAATCTGTTTTTGATCCATGATGTGTTATCTCCGCGTCATCAGAAGAACAGTGACGGATCGCCCGCCCGTTTGGTCAGGCGACCGTTTGCCATAATGCCCATGCTTTCCAGCCAGCGTTCAAACTCTGGTGACGGGCGCAGGTTGAGTAACTGACGCACAGTGGCGGTATCGTGGAATGCGGTGGTCTGGTAGTTGAGCATGATGTCATCACCCAGCGGCATCCCCATGATGTAGTTGCAGCCTGCGGTGGCGAGCAGGATCATCAGGTTTTCGTTGAGGTTCTGGTCAGCGTCAGCGTGGTTGGTGTAGCAGCAGTCACAGCCCATAGAGATGCCGCTCAGCTTGCCCATAAAGTGATCTTCTAAGCCAGCACGGATAATCTGGCGGTCGTTGTAGAGATACTCCGGCCCAATAAAGCCGACCACGGTGTTGACGATAAACGGATCGTAATGACGCGCCAGCCCATAGTTACGTGCTTCCATCGTCACCTGGTCAGCGCCGAAGTTAGCGCCAGCGGATAGCGCAGAGCCTTGTCCGGTTTCGAAGTAGAGGCAGTTTTCCCCGGCGATACGGTTGAACTCTGCACCCACTGCGCGCGCTTCGTCGAGCATCGCCAGTTCCACGCCAAACTCTTTCAGCCCTTTTTCGCTGCCACAGATACTCTGGAAAATCAGTCCGCCAGGCGCGCCGCGACGAATCGCTTCGATCTGGGTGGTGACGTGCGCCAGTACGCAGCCCTGAGTTGGGATGTTGAATTTGTCGATCACGCCGTAAATGGTGTCCAACACGCGGCTTAAGTTTTCCACGTCGTCAGTCACCGGGTTAACGCCGATCACCGCATCGCCCACCCCGAAGGAAAGCCCTTCGTAGATTTGCGCGGCGATACTTTGCACGTCGTCACGAGTGTCATTTGGCTGCAAACGGGCGCTGAAGGTGCCCGGAATACCGATGGTGGTATTGGCCTTTTTGATTACCGGCATTTTCTTCGCGCCGTAGATCAGGTCCGCGTTGGAGCAAATCTTCGCTACCGCCGCGACCACTTCCGAGGTCAGCCCTTTGCGGGTAAAGGCAATGTCGTCCACGCTAGTTTCATCGCTCAGCACATACTCACGCAGTTCGCTGATGCTCCAGTTTTTAATCTGGTTGTAGGCCGTTTCGTTAACGTCGTCCTGAATCAGCCGCGTCACGCAGTCATCTTCATAGGCAATCACCGGATTATTGCGGATGTCCGCTACGGTCATTTCCGACAACACCTGCTTTGCCGCCACGCGCTCCTGTGAGCTTGCCGCTGCAACGCCCGCCAGCACATCCCCCGAACGCAGTTCGTTGGCTTTAGCCAGCACCTCTTTTACATCCTTAAACTGATATACATTGCCGAACAATGTGGTCTTTAGTTTCATAAGTCGTTCCCTCAGGAAGGAAATGCGAGTGATTTCACCGTCACCGGCACAACCGATCCGCCAAAAAGAGGCGTACCAATGTCGATATAGTCCCCCGCGCGGACAATCACTTCGTCAATGACTGCCAACGGGAGTTGTTGTAGCTGTGGGCGCAACAACATGCCCAGAGCTTTACCAAAGTCCTGCCCGGCCACCACCAGCAGGGGATGCGGATTCGGAAAACGCGCGACGAAATCGACCAGCGCGTTGATGACCGTCAGTACCGCGGCGTAACGCACAGGCAGCGAGGCGGGAAGCGCCAGCACGTACGCGTCAGTTTTGGGATCAAGATCCAGCTGAAGCAGCGCCTGTTGCCAGGCACTCACCAGATCCGTTTCATCAATCGGGATCGCCACCGGCAAATTGCGCAGCGGCAGTTGTACGCCCTCCAGCCAGATTGTGCTGCCAGAGAGCGAAAGGGTATGTGCACCCGCGCCAATCACCGTGGCGCGTACGGTTTGCGCCGGAAACTGCACATTCATCTCACGCAGGCGCGGATGGTCATGCAGCGCCGTTGCCAGAAGTGGGCCAATATCGGCAAAACAGAACGGGTCGGCGGGCTGGTGGCGATAACATTCGCCCACGCCTCCAGAAAGCGTAATGATTTCGGGCGTAACACCTGCGGGCAGCAAACCGGTTTGCATCAATGCCTGCGCGAGCGGCGAAAGCGTTCCGTCAATCACTTCGACAATCAGCGCCGCCATCCGCCGGGTAACCTGCACCAGCTGCGCGCCGGTCAGCGAACGGGCGTCAGTTCCTGCACCGAAGCACTCATCCACAATCATCTGCCCCGGTTTATGAGCGTAAACCACGCGCCCCTGGCTGTCGGTTTCCAGCAGGCGACCACCGACGTTGAGACAGGCAGTGCCGCTGATTTTTCCGGCATCGAACAGGGCGTAGTTCGCGGTGCCACCGCCGATGTCGATATTCAGTACCCGACACAGCCGTTGTTCAGAAAGGGTTTGCGCCCCGGCTCCGTGACCGGCGATCACGGATTCGAGGTGCGGCCCGGCGCTGGCGACGACAAAATCGCCCAGCGACTGAGAGAGCGCCATCACCGCCGGGCGAGCATTGCGGGTTTTCGCGCTTTCACCGGTGATGATGATGGCACCAGAATCAACGCTTTCCGGCGCAATGCCCGCAGCCTGATATTGCTCTAAAATCAGCGATTTCAGTTCCGCTTCTTTTAAACCACCCTGTTTATCGACAGGGGTAAAGAACACCGGGCTTTGCCAGCTAATTTCGCGTTTAATGAATTCGTAGCGCGGCACCTGCGACACCGCCGCACGGTTAACCAGCTCCAGGTGGGAGAAAATCACCTGGGTGGTGGTGGTGCCGATATCGATACCGACGCTCAATAGCTGGCGAGTGTTCACGATTGTGCCTCCGCTTCGGTTTTAGTCGCGGTCGCGTCTTCTTTTGGCACCAGCATCATCGCCACGCCAATCGCCGTTACGCCGCCGATCAACTTGCCGACAATCATCGGGAAGATCATGGCGTTCATGTTGGCAGCGGCGAAGCCTAAGTGGTCGCCCAGGGCGAAAGCAGCGGAAACGGCGAAGGCGCAGTTGATGACTTTGCCGCGGGTATCCATCTGCTTCATCATGCCGAACATCGGGATGTTGTTGGCAAGCGTTGCCACCATGCCGGCTGCCGCGATGTTGTTCATATTCAGCACTTTACCGACGCTCATCAGCGGTTTTTCAAACCAGCGAGTCAGCAGCAGCACCATCGGATACGCCCCTAACAGAACGCAGGAGATAGAACCGATAACTTCAATGGCGCGCATCACCTCACCGGGTTTATCGCCAGGGGCCATAAAGATAGGATCCAGACCGGGGATCAGTTCCCAGCCAAGCAGGAATTTCACTACCGCAGCGGCAAGACCGAGGGTGATCAATGCAACGAGGAATTTGGCGAAGATCTGGAAGCCGTTGATCATTTTTTCCGGGATGAATTTCAGCCCCAGCGCCACCAGAATCGCGACAATGATCACCGGGATCATGTTCATCAGGATCAGGGCGAAAGTGAATTCCACCGGCTGACCGTTGATCTGCACACCGGAGTACATAGCAACCAGACCACCAGCAATACAGCCAATCGGAATGGTCACAATGCCCGCCAGCACGCCGAGCGCCAGATAACGACGATCAGAAGGTTCGATAATGCCGAGCGCCACCGGAATGGAAAACACAATCGTTGGCCCCATCATCGACCCGAGAATTAACCCAGAGTATAGCCACGCTGCTACGTCGCCGCCCGCCAGCTCTTTGGCGAGGAAGAAGCCGCCCATATCGCACGCCAGCAGTGTTCCGGCGAACATTGACGGGTTTGCGCCGAGCATTTCGTAAACCGGGATAATTACCGGCCCGAGTACGTGAGCCAGTACCGGTGCCAGCGCGGTCATACCGACCATCGCCAGACCCAGAGCGCCCATTGCCATAAAGCCTTCTTCGAACTGACCGCCTGATCCTTCGATACTTTTACCGAACTTACCGAGGAAACGAGCAGAACCGCCGAACTGCGACAGGATCCTGTCTACGGCAGCTATCAGCATAAAGAACATCATGATGTACATGATGATTTCGTTAATTCCCATCGCCTTTACTCCCTGTTAGTTGTTATTTATTGGCGGATGCGGCGTAAACGCCTTATCCGCCCTACATGTGCAATCCCGTAGGCCGGATAAGACGCGGCAAGCGTCGCATCCGGCATTTATTGCGCCGCCGCGTACAGTCCGACAATCTGTTCCAGGCTGGCGGTACGCGGGTTGCTGCGCAGACAAATATCTTCCTGCGCGGCCTGCGCCCATGCACCGTAATGCGCAGATGTCGCGCCAACATCGCCCAGTCGTTTACCAATCCCAACTTCCGCAATCAGCTCACTTACCGCGTTAATAGCGTCATGATCGTCGGATTTTTTAGTTCGCAGTGCCCGACCAATCTGACTAAAGCGTTCACGACAAACCATCCGGTTAAATTCCATCACTGTTGGCAGCAACATGGCGTTCGCCAGACCGTGCGGAATATGCAGCGCCGCGCCCGGCTGATGCGCCATCGCGTGGCACAACCCAAGACCCGCACTGGAAAACGCCATTCCCGCCATACATGAAGCCAGCAACATGCTCTCGCGCGCGGCAAGGTCGTGACCGTAGCCCACCGCTTTCGGCAGCGATTTGCCAATCATCGCAATGGCACCAATCGCCAGACTGTCGGTAAACGGTGTAGCGTTCAGGGCGCTGTATGCTTCAATGGCATGGGTTAACGCATCAATGCCGGTCATCGCCGTGACATGCGACGGCACACCTTCGGTCAATGCGGCGTCGAGGATCGCCACATCCGGCATCAGCGAGGCATGGGCTAACACCTGCTTGCGCCCGCTCACCGCGTCGATAATCACCGTTACATTGGTGGTTTCAGAGCCGGTTCCGGCGGTAGTTGGAATGGCAATCAGCGGCAAGCGCGGTTGCAGAACGCTGGTTTCTGACATCTCTGCCAGCGTGCTATCCGGGTTCGTCACCAGCAACGCCACGGCTTTCGCCGCATCCAGCACCGAGCCGCCGCCAAATGCGATCACCCCGTCACAACCTGACTCACGCAACTGCGCCACGGCTGCACACACGTCGGTAATGCACGGTTCGCCCACCGGACATAGCCAGAGCGTCATGGCGATGCCTTTAACGGCCAGGCTGCGCGTCAGCCCGGCGGTCATCCCTGCCTGATGCAAAAAGCTGTCTGCCATCACGAACAGATGTTTCAGCCCACGCGTTTGCGCTTGCTGTCCGCAACTGCTCACCGAGCCCGGACCGCAAAGCGTCACCGGTGGAACGCTAAATGTTTTTACCCGTTGCAGATTCAGGGTATCGAACGCCTGAAAGAGCGCGGTCTGCAATTCATTTTGCATATAGCCCCTCCGCTTTCTCTCGCCCACTACTGGCGATCGCCAGCGGGGTCATAAACAAACTGTGCTGCGGTAAATGCACCTGTAACGCCGGGAATTGTTTGCGAAACAGTTCCGCCACGCCCGGTTGCATACAAGAGCCGCCCGCCAGCCATAAATCAGTAATGCCCTGCCCTTCAATATGCCGGGCGACAATGTCCGCCATTTTTTCGTACACCGGTTTCACCGCGGGCCAAATCTCGTCACCATGACCGCGCTTGTACTGCTCTGCCTCTTCCAGCGAAATACGACGATTTCCGGCGAGAGTCAGAGAGATGTGATGTCCGCCGGTGGCTTCATCCGCCGAGTACGTCACCTTGCCCTTTTTCACGATGGCAATGCCGGTAGTGCCGCCGCCGATATCCACTACACCGGCGTTGTCCAGTTGCAGCAGATCCGCGACTGCGGTTGGCTCATCCAGCACATGGCTCACTTCCAGCCCGGCAGATTCCAGCACGTTGATGGAAATACGCGGGTCCGTACCTGGAGGAAATGAAGTCGCCGCATGGCTAAAACGAAGACCGAATTGCTGCTCAAGAGTGTCGAGATGGCGACGAACAATGGTGACCGCACCGAAGAAATCCCAGACGATGCCGTCGCGGACCACATCGGCCCAGTCGAGGCATACCGCCACCGGCTGACCGTCGCGGTCAACAACCATCGACACCACATCGCAGGTGCCCAGATCCACCCCCAGCCACAGCGGAGATTCCGTCGCGGCAGGCGTCTGGTTACACAGCGTTGCCGCCGTTTGCAGACGTGGGGTGAGCCATTGTTCGTCGTGCGCCATCGGTTACTCCTTAAACAATGCGAAACGCATCGACTAATACACAGCGACGCAGACGGACAAACGTCCGCGCGCTGGTTACCCCTTCACCGGTTGGCGTGGTGATGGTCATGGTGGTCCAGCCTTCCCCGCCC
>NZ_SJWV01000094.1:0-15439 GCF_004352695.1 Escherichia sp. KCJ4928 | reverse complement strand
GTTTAATTATATCGAATGTGATTACAATCGGTGGCGGCGGCACAGTTGGTGTGGCGGCCTCAGTCCGGAACAATTTGAAAACAAGAACCTCGCTTAGGCCTGTGTCCATATTACGTGGGTAGGATCACCATGCCCTGCTCTTATAATCCACCGGCCACTGACCAAAATAGTTGGCGATATTGTCTTTAAACTCGCCGGTTAAGCGATGCGTCAGATAACCCGAAAAAGAGGTGACATACGCCACGTCAGGATTCGTATGTTCGTAAGGGCGTGTAACGCGTGCATCCTGCCAGCTAATCAACGGCGCAGCTGGCGTGCCGTCGGCTTTCAATAACGCACGGCAGCAACGGATGGAGCCCAGGCCGATGCCAACAATATCTTCTTTATTCCCGGCAAACTGGCTCATCAAACCGTGACCTGCAAAACATAATGATGCCCATAAATCGTCGTCAGGATGTTCTGCAGTATCGGCATAAGGCGTGTGCATCGGCTGTAATAAGCCTTTACCTTCGCAAACCACATTACCTTCCAGATCGTACATCACCACTTTTGTGCTCTGACTTCCGCCATCAATCCCTATGATGTATTTTTTCGACATGATTTTTCTCCTGTAATTTTCCTGGCTTACTTGCTGCTAGCCATTGCGGGGGCGCTATCAGCAGTACGAATTTTTTGGAACAGCAAAAAGGTAAAGACAATCACCATGGCAAGCGCCGCCATTCCCATCAGCCACATATTGCGGTAGGCTTCTGCTGCGGGCAGGGTGTCTTGCCAGTGGCCGATAATCGGGTAAACGAAGACATCCGGCAGGAATCCAATCACCGAACAAATACCTACCGTGGTGCCCATAATGTAAGACGGTGTTCTCGCTTCGCCAGGGCAGGCCCAGTACAGCCCGCGTGAGGCGTAACAGGTGAATCCCAGCAGTAAAATCAGGCCAATCCCCATCGCGACCGATTGCGGGTTAGAGTTCGTGACGAGCAGGGCAGTTAACGCCAGCAGGCCGAGTACGGAAAGGATTTGGATCACGCGGGTAGGGGATTTCACTTTACTGTAGGTGGTGATAATGCCGCCAAGTGGGCCGCACAGCGCGCGGAAGATTTTGTTGATCACAATCCCCATGTAGCTCGCTGCCACCAGCGACATGCCGTACATTTCGGTCAGATAGTTGGTGGAGTAACTCAGAATGGCGTAGATTGTGAAGACACCAAAAATCACCATGCTGCAATACCAGGTGGTGCTGATACGTAAAACGGCAAGGATGTCGCTAAGCTGGAATGACTGTTTTTCTTCGTTATTGGCACTGCGCAGGTTGTTGTTATCGCTAACAAAAAACCAGCACAGAATCCCCAACAAGATGTAAACCACACTGTAGATGATAATGACTGTTTTCAGGCTGGCGCTGTCATCCGGTGCAAAGCGAGAAAAGACCCACATGGTAAACACCGCCAGCGACATTACACCGACGCCGCGCAGCCCTTCCATCCAGCCCATAATTTTCCCTTGCTCACTATGATCGCCCAGCAACGAGGCGGCTTTAATCGACACCGACCACAGCATTAAAATCGTCGTTATCGCAAAGGCGACCTGAATACAGAGCATTACCCACAGCGGTGGATACGTTGCCATTAACAGACCCAGTAATCCGGTAATGATCATCGCGGAAGTAATCATTTTGCGGTGTGAAAATTTATCGGCAATAACGCCGCTGGGGGCATAAAGAATAATAGCCGCAATACCAAAGGTACTCATTATTAAACCTATCTCGGTATTGCTGAATCCCATAAATTTCGCCATGGGAATTTGATAAATATAACGTAAATAAGCCAGGTCAAAACTAACGCCGCCGCTAAAACTAATTATCGCGAGGGTTATCCAACGGCGATATGAGTTGTGTTGCATATCGTATTCCCATTTGTAATAGACAAAAAAAAGAGAAAAGTAAGCCGCCCTTTCAGGTGGATTACTTTTCTCAGGTCTCTAGTAATTGCAATAAGAAATAACATGGAAAGCAGAGGTGTTGTGTGAGAGTAATCACGCTTCTGCTTTTTAAAACTATTTGACAATACGAATATCACACTGTGATTACGATCACATTAGCAGTTATGCCGTTATGCTAAAAATTATCTCCAGTTACCAGAGATAATGAGAAAGGTAACTTCCCTCTCGCGGGGGAAGTTACCTTTCTTTTTTTTTGCCTTACGGAAATTGGAGCTAACTATGTCAATCGAATCTCTCAATGCGTTCTCAATGGATTTTTTCTCACTGAAAGGTAAAACCGCAATTGTTACCGGTGGGAATAGCGGTTTAGGCCAGGCATTTGCCATGGCGTTGGCCAAAGCTGGCGCAAATATCTTTATTCCTAGTTTCGTCAAAGATAACGGCGAAACAAAGGAAATGATTGAAAAACAGGGTGTTGAGGTGGACTTCATGCAGGTGGATATCACCGCAGAAGGCGCGCCGCAGAAGATTATCGCTGCTTGCTGTGAGCGTTTCGGTACAGTTGATATTCTGGTAAACAATGCCGGTATTTGTAAGCTGAATAAGGTGCTGGACTTCGGTCGTGCCGACTGGGATCCGATGATTGATGTGAACCTGACCGCCGCATTCGAGTTAAGCTATGAAGCTGCAAAAATTATGATCCCGCAGAAAAGCGGCAAAATTATTAATATCTGTTCATTGTTCTCTTACTTAGGTGGACAATGGTCACCTGCATATTCTGCCACTAAACATGCTCTTGCCGGATTCACCAAAGCTTATTGTGATGAACTAGGTCAATATAATATTCAGGTAAATGGTATTGCCCCTGGCTATTATGCAACAGATATTACGCTGGCGACACGCAGTAATCCAGAAACCAATCAGCGCGTTCTTGATCATATTCCGGCAAACCGTTGGGGCGATACTCAGGATTTAATGGGCGCAGCTGTATTCCTCGCAAGTCCGGCTTCAAATTATGTCAATGGGCATTTATTAGTGGTCGATGGTGGTTATTTAGTGCGCTAATCCATAACGGTGGTTTCTGTTTTCTCTTATTAATGATTATTCCATTTTTATTATCAGGAAGGAATTACTATGTCTTTATCTCGCGCAGCGATTGTCGACCAACTAAAGGAAATTGTTGGTGCAGATCGCGTAATTACCGATGAAACAGTATTAAAGAAGAACAGTATTGACCGTTTTCGTAAATTTCCGGATATTCATGGCATTTATACTTTGCCGATTCCGGCAGCGGTCGTAAAACTCGGTTCCACAGAGCAAGTATCCCGTGTGCTGAATTTTATGAATGCGCACAAAATTAACGGTGTGCCGCGTACCGGCGCTTCCGCCACTGAAGGTGGGCTGGAAACCGTTGTGGAAAACTCGGTGGTACTCGACGGCTCCGCCATGAATCAAATCATTAATATTGATATTGAGAATATGCAGGCGACGGCGCAATGTGGCGTTCCGCTGGAGGTGCTGGAAAATGCGTTGCGTGAAAAAGGTTACACCACGGGGCATTCTCCGCAGTCAAAGCCGCTGGCTCAGATGGGCGGCCTGGTAGCAACCCGCAGTATCGGGCAGTTCTCCACACTCTACGGCGCAATCGAAGATATGGTCGTTGGTCTGGAAGCAGTATTGGCTGATGGCACCGTCACACGCATTAAAAACGTGCCACGCCGCGCGGCTGGCCCGGACATTCGCCACATCATCATCGGTAACGAAGGTGCACTTTGCTATATCACTGAAGTAACAGTGAAAATCTTTAAATTCACCCCGGAAAACAACCTCTTCTACGGCTATATCCTGGAAGACATGAAAACCGGCTTCAACATCCTGCGTGAAGTCATGGTGGAAGGGTATCGTCCGTCGATCGCTCGTTTGTATGACGCTGAAGATGGCACCCAACACTTCACCCATTTTGCAGACGGAAAATGCGTGCTGATCTTTATGGCTGAAGGTAACCCTCGCATTGCGAAGGCGACGGGCGAAGGGATTGCGGAAATCGTTGCCCGCTACCCGCAATGCCAGCGCGTGGACAGCAAGCTGATCGAAACCTGGTTTAACAACCTGAACTGGGGACCGGATAAAGTGGCTGCCGAACGTGTGCAGATCCTCAAAACCGGCAACATGGGCTTTACCACTGAAGTGTCCGGCTGCTGGAGCTGCATCCACGAAATCTACGAAAGCGTTATTAACCGTATTCGTACTGAGTTCCCGCACGCCGACGACATCACCATGCTGGGCGGTCATTCCTCTCATAGCTATCAGAACGGCACCAACATGTACTTCGTCTACGATTACAACGTCGTTGACTGTAAGCCGGAAGAGGAAATCGACAAGTACCACAATCCGCTCAACAAGATCATCTGTGAAGAAACCATTCGCCTCGGCGGTTCGATGGTGCACCACCACGGTATCGGTAAACATCGCGTTCACTGGAGCAAACTGGAACACGGCAGCGCGTGGGCGTTGCTGGAAGGGCTGAAAAAGCAGTTCGATCCTAATGGCATTATGAATACGGGTACTATCTATCCGATTGAAAAATAATGTGTCAGGCAGCGTTCCGCGATGACGGGGCGTTGCCTTTTCGGCTTCTCAGGCGAGAAGCCGTTCTTATTACCGGACAATGAAGGGGTAAAGATGAACACTTCACCGGTGCGAATGGATGATTTACCGCTTAACCGTTTTCACTGCCGCATTGCTGCGCTCACTTTCGGCGCACACCTGACCGACGGTTATGTTCTCGGCGTCATTGGTTACGCCATTATTCAGCTTACGCCCGCCATGCAACTGACGCCGTTTATGGCGGGAATGATCGGCGGCTCGGCGCTCCTTGGTTTGTTCCTTGGCAGCCTGGTTCTTGGGTGGATCTCCGACCATATTGGTCGGCAAAAAATCTTCACCTTCAGCTTTTTGCTGATTACGCTTGCTTCGTTTTTACAATTTTTTGCCACCACGCCAGAGCATCTTATTGGACTGCGCATTTTGATTGGCATTGGTCTGGGAGGTGATTATTCAGTAGGTCACACCTTGCTGGCTGAATTTTCCCCGCGCCGCCATCGCGGTATTTTGCTGGGCGCATTCAGCGTGGTGTGGACCGTAGGCTATGTGCTGGCAAGTATTGCCGGACATCACTTTATTTCCGAAAACCCGGAGGCCTGGCGCTGGCTACTGGCATCGGCAGCTCTGCCCGCGTTGTTGATTACGTTATTACGCTGGGGAACGCCAGAATCACCACGCTGGCTACTGCGCCAGGGGCGTTTTGCAGAAGCTCACGCTATCGTGCATCGCTATTTTGGTCCCCATGTTTTACTGGGCGATGAAGTGGTAACGGCGACCCATAAACACATCAAAACCTTGTTCTCTTCGCGTTACTGGCGGCGCACGGCGTTTAACAGCGTCTTCTTTGTCTGCCTCGTAATCCCATGGTTTGTGATTTATACCTGGCTGCCAACTATCGCCCAGACTATTGGTCTGGAAGATGCGCTGACTGCCAGCCTGATGCTTAATGCGTTGTTAATTGTGGGCGCGCTGCTGGGATTAGTTCTGACGCACCTGCTGGCACATCGCAAATTTTTGCTGGGAAGTTTTTTGCTGCTGGCGGCAACGCTGGTAGTAATGGCCTGTTTGCCTTCCGGCAGTTCATTAACGCTGCTGCTTTTTGTTCTCTTCAGCACCACCATTTCGGCAGTCAGTAATCTGGTGGGCATTTTGCCTGCGGAAAGTTTTCCTACTGACATTCGCTCGCTGGGCGTCGGTTTTGCCACCGCCATGAGTCGACTTGGCGCGGCGGTAAGTACTGGCCTGCTGCCGTGGGTGCTGGCGCAGTGGGGAATGCAAGTCACCTTATTGCTCCTGGCGACAGTGTTGTTGGTTGGTTTTGTTGTGACCTGGCTATGGGCACCAGAAACTAAAGCCCTCCCGCTGGTGGCGGCGGGAAATGTAGGAGGTGCGAATGAACATTCTGTTAGCGTTTAAAGCCGAACCGGATGCCGGAATGCTGGCGGAAAAAGAGTGGCAGGCGGCGGCTCAGGGTAAAAGCGGACCGGATATTTCGCTACTGCGAAGTTTACTCGGTGCTGATGAACAGGCCGCTGCCGCGCTGCTGTTGGCGCAGAGAAAAAACGGTACGCCGATGTCTTTAACCGCGTTGAGCATGGGGGATGAACGGGCATTGCACTGGCTGCGCTATCTCATGGCTCTTGGGTTTGAGGAAGCTGTATTGCTGGAGACGGCGGCAGATCTGCGCTTTGCGCCGGAATTTGTCGCTCGCCATATTGCCGAATGGCAGCATCAGAATCCGCTGGATCTGATAATTACCGGCTGCCAAAGCAGCGAAGGGCAGAATGGGCAAACGCCATTTTTGCTGGCGGAAATGCTGGGCTGGCCCTGCTTCACCCAGGTGGAGCGTTTCACTCTCGACGCGCTGTTTATCACCCTCGAACAGCGTACTGAACATGGGTTGCGTTGTTGCCGGGTTCGCTTGCCTGCGGTGATTGCCGTGCGTCAGTGCGGTGAAGTGGCCTTGCCAGTACCGGGAATGCGCCAGCGAATGGCTGCGGGGAAAGCAGAAATTATCCGTAAAACTGTTGCTGCCGAAATGCCAGCGATGCAGTGTCTGCAACTGGCAAGAGCAGAGCAACGACGCGGAGCGACGCTGATTGATGGGCAAACGGTAGCAGAAAAAGCTCAAAAGCTATGGCGGGACTATTTACGCCAAAGGATGCAGCCATGAATATCGCAATTGTGACAATAAATCAGGAGAATGCCGCAATAGCAAGCTGGCTGGCGGCGCAGGATTTCAGCGGTTGTACCCTGGCGCACTGGCAGATTGAACCTCAGCCTGTAGTGGCGGAACAGGTGCTGGATGCGTTGGTGGAACAGTGGCAGCGAACGCCTGCGGACGTTGTTCTCTTTCCGCCGGGAACGTTTGGCGATGAACTGTCGACCCGGCTGGCCTGGCGTTTACATGGTGCAAGCATCTGCCAGGTGACTTCGTTAGATATTCCAACCGTAAGCGTGCGCAAATCCCACTGGGGAAATGCGCTAACGGCGACGCTGCAAACAGAAAAACGCCCGCTATGCCTTTCCCTGGCGCGTCAGGCGGGAGCAGCGAAAAACGCCACGTTGCCCTCTGGAATGCAACAACTGAACATTGTCCCGGGTGCGCTTCCCGACTGGCTGGTTAGCACAGAGGATCTGAAAAATGTTACTCGCGACCCATTAGCTGAGGCCAGACGGGTGCTGGTGGTGGGGCAGGGCGGAGAGGCAGATAACCAGGAAATCGCTATGCTGGCAGAAAAGCTGGGAGCCGAAGTGGGCTACAGTCGGGCGCGAGTGATGAACGGTGGCGTTGATGCTGAAAAAGTGATTGGTATTTCCGGACATCTGCTGGCACCTGAGGTGTGTATTGTTGTTGGCGCTTCTGGCGCAGCAGCGTTAATGGCGGGCGTACGCAATAGCAAGTTTGTGGTGGCGATTAATCATGACGCCAGCGCTGCGGTATTTTCACAGGCAGATGTTGGCGTGGTTGATGACTGGAAAGTGGTGCTGGAGGCACTGGTGACAAACATTCACGCAGATTGCCAATAACGTGTTGCCGGATGATCCTGCCTACGGTTCTGGCCTGGGGACTTGTAGGCCTGATAAGACGCGTCAAGCGTCGCATCAGGCGCTGAATGTCGGATGTGGCGTGCGGCCTACAAATCAAACCAAATTCAATTGGTTACGATTATCCCGTCAAAGTAATTTTTTCGCTAACGTCCAGACCCCGGTATTCGTGGTGGAAAGCGCCACGACACCCGCGTTAATCGCATTACGCGCATCTTCTTCATCGCACACCAGCCCACCGGCAATCAGCGGTTGGCGGATTTTCTCTGTCACCCAGCCCAGCACTTTGGGCATACAGCCTGGCAGGATCTCAATACAATCCGGATTCGATTGCGCAACTTGCTTATCAATGTTGTGAAACGAAATTGAATCAACAATAAACAGGCGATGAATACAGAAAAAACCTTCCGCTCTTGCCGCTTTCAACATTGAGGCTTTGGTACTGATAATGCCGTCCGCCTCGGTCACCAGTTTCAAAAACTGAATAACGACTTCTTTATTTGACGCGCCTTCCAGCAAATCAACATGAATAAAAGCATATTTCCCGGCGTTCTTAATCTTTTTAACGATATTACTGATGGTGCAGATATTGCCGTACAACACGGAAATAAACTGGCATTCAGAATCGATAGCCAGTTGCAGGCTGGCATTATCTTTAACGGCAGCAATCACCGGATTCTGGCGGAGCAGGTGTAAGAGGGGCATAAATTATCCTTATTATTTATCCAAAGCGGTAGGTGATGCCGAATCCGGAAGGCGGATAGCGCCACTGTTGTAGTGTGGATTCGTCGCACAGCAAACGGCAGGTGCCACACTCCAGGCAGCCGTGATAATCAACGCGTAAGTCACCTTCCGGTGTGAGCGAAAAAAGACCTGCCGGACAGGCGTTAATCAACCGTTGTACCATCTGACGCTCAACGGAGTCAGCCGGAACAATGTGCGGCGCATCAGCAACGCGCCAGAGATTATGGGCTACAGACATCGCAGACTCCTGATAACATCGCCCGCCAGATGCCACAGGCCATGACGACGTAAATGACGCCAGAATAACTGGCGCAGCGGTGGAACAGGTTTATCACCCTGATCCCATAAATCGCGGGAAATATCCTGCATTAACGCAGGCCACGCCCGATACCAGCCAGGGCGTTGCAAAAGCGCCGGAACATGCTGATAACGCTGTAGAATATCCCATAGCAGGCTGCGCTCGACGTTGTGATGATAAAGCGCAAACAGATTTTGCGGCTCGCGGTGCTGGCAGGCGCTTATCAGCGTTTGTGCCGCCGCCTGTGCGCCAGTCAGCGCCATATCCATGCCGCGCACGGAAATTCCGGTATTGACGCAACTGCGCAACGCATCGCCCACCAGCAGCCAGCCGTTACCGGCGTATTGCACCGGCATACTGTGCAAGCCACCTTCTGGCACCAGATGCGCACCATACTCCAGTGATTCCGTGTTTTTGATAAGCGGGCGCACTGCCGGATGCGCTTTAAAGCGAGTCAGCAACTCGCTTGCCGGAACACGACTTTGCGTAAGGGAAGAGAGCGGGCAAACAATCCCTAACGAGAGCGTTTGTTGATTAGTATAAAGAAATGCGCCGCCGGGTAAGTCATCACAGATTCCGCCGCTGAACAGCAACGCTGCGCCTTCGTTATTCTCCAGATGAAAACGTTCTTCAATAGCGGATGTTTCCAGCGACAGCACTTCTTTGATCCCCAACGCCATCGCTTCGCCAGCAGGACGAGTCACTAACCCGTGACGTTCAGCCAGGACGCTGTTGGCACCTTCTGCCAGCACCACATAACGGGCGCGGAGAATATCGTCACCACAAATGACACCACACACCCTGCCGTTTTCTTCATACAGCGCATCCACCGTCGCACCGGGGATGCATTCGACACCTTCTTTTTCGGCTTCGGCAACCAGCCACGGATCGAACCGTGCACGTAATACACTCCAGGATTCACCGCCGGGCTGTAAGCTGGAAAACGTCGTTGCACCATCCGGCGTTAACAGGGAAAGGCTTTCGTGAGTGATGCGTCGTTCAAGAGGCGCGGTCAGGTGAAATTGCGGGAGGAGTTCCGCGAGTGCATGGGTATATAACCGCCCGCCGGAAAGATTTTTGCTGCCGGGGATTTCAGCGCGTTCCAGTAACAAAACGGATAAACCCGCTCGCGCGCAGCGTAACGCGCAAGCGGTGCCTGCAATACCGGCACCAATAATAATAATGTCGCAGTCGTCTTCCATGTCATGCCCCAGATATCCAGAACACAACACCCTAACATAGCGTTACTTAAGGGAAATTGACCGCCGACACACTCTTATCATTCGCCGCGATAGATACAACCTGCGGTACAGGTTTCTTTTACCATCACCGCACTTAACAGCGGCACAACGGGTTTAACCTGATCCCAAATCCATTTTGCTAAAACTTCGCTGGTTGGGTTTTCCAGACCTGGAATATCATTGAGATAATGGTGATCGAGGCGCTCATAAGTTGGCTTAAACGCCGCTTTCAGTTCAGCGAAATCGATAATCCAGCCCGTATGCGGATCGACTTCCCCGGTAATTTCCAGTCGCACCATAAAGGAATGCCCGTGCAGGCGACCACATTTATGCCCTTCCGGGACGTGTGGTAAGCGGTGAGCGGCTTCGAAGGTGAAATCTTTAAATAACGTGGTGGACATCATAATTTCTCTACAGGACGATAAAACCGCCGTAGAGTACCGGAAAGGCTGTTTTTTCGCATTATCTAAAACGACTTTGTTGCGCAAAATCGCTGATTTATCTTAATGATTGGCTAAATTCATTTGTTTTTCATTAGGTTGGTTAATCTATTTTGTTGTTAAAGACTATTGCTAAAACAGGTTAGTCGATTTGGTTATTAGTTATCGCTATCCCGTCTTTAATCCACACCGTTCACCCCGTTAACCTTACCTTCTCTTCTGTTTTATGGGCGCTGACAGGGCGCAGAAACAGCTTTGCTTACTGGAACATAACGACGCATGACGACACAGGTCCCACCTTCCGCGTTGCTTCCGTTGAACCCGGAGCAACTGGCACGCCTTCAGGCGGCCACGACCGATTTAACGCCTACCCAGCTTGCCTGGGTTTCTGGCTATTTCTGGGGCGTACTCAATCAGCAGCCTGCTGCGCTTGCAGCGACGCCAGCGCCAGCCGCAGAAATGCCGGGTATAACTATTATCTCCGCCTCGCAAACCGGCAATGCGCGCCGGGTTGCTGAAGCATTACGCGATGATTTATTAGCAGCAAAACTGAACGTTAAGCTGGTGAACGCGGGCGACTATAAATTCAAACAAATCGCCAGCGAAAAACTGCTTATCGTGGTGACGTCAACGCAAGGAGAAGGGGAACCGCCGGAAGAAGCCGTCGCGCTGCATAAGTTCCTGTTCTCCAAAAAAGCGCCGAAGCTGGAAAACACCGCATTTGCCGTGTTTAGCCTCGGCGATAGCTCTTATGAATTTTTCTGCCAGTCCGGGAAAGATTTTGACAGCAAGCTGGCGGAACTGGGCGGTGAACGCCTGCTCGACCGTGTCGATGCCGATGTTGAATACCAGGCTGCTGCCAGCGAGTGGCGCGCCCGCGTGGTTGATGCGCTTAAATCGCGTGCGCCTGTCGCGGCACCTTCGCAATCCGTCGCTACTGGCGCGGTAAATGAAATCCACTCCAGCCCGTACAGCAAAGACGCTCCGCTGGTGGCGAGCCTTTCGGTTAACCAGAAAATTACCGGACGTAACTCTGAAAAAGACGTTCGCCATATCGAAATTGACTTAGGTGACTCGGGCCTGCGTTACCAGCCGGGTGACGCGCTGGGCGTCTGGTATCAGAACGATCCGGCACTGGTGAAAGAACTTGTCGAACTGCTGTGGCTGAAAGGCGATGAACCTGTCACCGTCGAGGGCAAAACGTTGCCTCTGAACGAAGCGCTACAGTGGCACTTCGAACTGACCGTCAACACCGCCAACATTGTTGAGAATTACGCCACGCTTACCCGCAGCGAAACACTGCTGCCGCTGGTGGGCGATAAAGCGAAGTTACAGCATTACGCCGCGACGACGCCGATTGTCGACATGGTGCGTTTCTCTCCGGCGCAACTGGATGCCGAAGCGCTGATTAATCTGCTGCGCCCGCTGACCCCGCGCCTGTATTCCATCGCCTCCTCGCAGGCGGAAGTCGAGAACGAAGTACACGTCACCGTTGGTGTGGTGCGTTACGACGTGGAAGGCCGAGCCCGTGCCGGTGGTGCCTCCAGCTTCCTCGCGGATCGCGTGGAAGAAGAGGGCGAAGTCCGCGTATTTATCGAACATAACGATAACTTTCGCCTGCCCGCTAACCCGGAAACCCCGGTGATTATGATTGGCCCAGGCACCGGTATTGCGCCGTTCCGCGCCTTTATGCAGCAACGCGCCGCCGACGAAGCGCCAGGTAAAAACTGGCTGTTCTTTGGTAATCCGCACTTTACGGAAGACTTCCTGTACCAGGTGGAGTGGCAGCGCTACGTCAAAGATGGCGTGCTGACACGTATCGATCTTGCCTGGTCGCGCGACCAAAAAGAAAAAGTTTACGTACAAGACAAACTGCGCGAACAGGGCGCGGAGCTGTGGCGCTGGATCAATGATGGTGCCCACATTTATGTCTGCGGCGACGCTAATCGCATGGCGAAAGACGTTGAGCAGGCACTTCTGGAAGTGATTGCCGAATTTGGTGGCATGGACACCGAAGCGGCGGATGAATTTTTAAGTGAGCTGCGCGTAGAGCGCCGTTATCAGCGAGATGTCTACTAATGAGCGAAAAACATCCAGGGCCTTTAGTGGTCGAAGGAAAACTGACAGACGCCGAGCGCATGAAGCTTGAAAGCAACTACCTGCGCGGCACCATTGCGGAAGATTTAAACGACGGTCTGACCGGCGGCTTTAAGGGCGATAACTTCCTGCTGATCCGCTTCCACGGCATGTATCAGCAGGATGACCGCGACATCCGCGCCGAACGTGCTGAACAGAAGCTGGAGCCGCGCCACGCGATGCTGCTTCGCTGTCGTCTGCCGGGTGGGGTGATTACCACTAAACAGTGGCAGGCGATCGACAAATTTGCCGGTGAAAACACCATCTATGGCAGCATTCGCCTGACCAACCGCCAGACGTTTCAGTTCCACGGCATTCTGAAAAAGAACGTCAAACCGGTGCACCAGATGCTGCACTCGGTCGGTCTTGATGCGCTGGCGACAGCTAACGACATGAACCGTAACGTACTCAGCACCTCGAACCCTTACGAGTCGCAGCTGCACGCGGAAGCGTACGAGTGGGCGAAGAAGATTTCTGAGCATCTGTTGCCTCGTACCCGCGCGTATGCGGAGATCTGGCTCGACCAGGAAAAAGTCGCCACTACTGATGAAGAACCGATCCTTGGTCAGACCTACCTGCCGCGTAAGTTCAAAACCACGGTAGTGATCCCGCCGCAGAACGATATCGATCTGCATGCCAACGACATGAACTTCGTGGCAATCGCCGAAAACGGCAAGCTGGTAGGCTTCAACCTGCTGGTGGGCGGTGGGCTTTCTATCGAACACGGCAACAAGAAAACCTACGCCCGCACGGCGAGCGAGTTTGGCTATTTGCCGCTGGAGCATACGCTGGCGGTGGCCGAAGCCGTCGTGACAACTCAGCGTGACTGGGGTAACCGAACCGATCGTAAAAATGCCAAAACCAAATACACGCTGGAGCGCGTGGGGGTTGAGACGTTTAAAGCGGAAGTGGAGCGTCGCGCGGGGATCAAATTTGAACCGATCCGTCCATATGAGTTCACCGGACGAGGCGATCGTATTGGCTGGGTTAAGGGCATTGATGATAACTGGCACCTGACGCTGTTTATCGAAAATGGTCGCATCCTTGATTATCCGGGGCGTCCGCTGAAAACCGGCCTGCTGGAGATCGCGAAGATCCACAAAGGCGATTTCCGCATTACGGCGAACCAGAATCTGATCATCGCCGGTGTACCGGAAAGCGAGAAAGCGAAGATCGAGAAGATCGCCAAAGAGAGCGGTTTAATGAATGCCGTCACGCCGCAGCGTGAAAACTCGATGGCCTGCGTGTCATTCCCGACTTGCCCGCTGGCGATGGCGGAAGCAGAGCGTTTCCTGCCGTCTTTTATCGACAACATCGATAATTTAATGGCGAAACATGGTGTCAGCGATGAGCATATCGTGATGCGTGTAACAGGCTGCCCGAACGGTTGTGGTCGCGCGATGCTGGCGGAAGTGGGCCTGGTGGGTAAAGCGCCGGGTCGCTACAACCTGCATCTTGGCGGCAACCGCATTGGGACACGTATCCCACGGATGTATAAAGAAAACATCACCGAGCCGGAAATCCTGGCGTCGCTTGATGAACTGATAGGGCGCTGGGCGAAAGAGCGCGAAGCGGGTGAAGGCTTCGGCGACTTTACGGTGCGTGCGGGCATCATTCGCCCGGTGCTCGATCCGGCGCGCGATTTGTGGGATTAACCATCAGCCCGGTCTTGTAGGCCTGATAAGACGCGTGAGCGTCGCATCAGGCAAGGCAAACAGTGAGGAATCTATGTCCAAACTCGATCTAAACGCCCTGAACGAACTGCCGAAGGTAGATCGCATTCTGGCGCTGGCAGAAACTAACGCCGAACTGGAAAAACTGGACGCTGAAGGCCGCGTTGCCTGGGCGCTGGATAATCTGCCCGGTGAATATGTACTTTCTTCCAGCTTTGGCATTCAGGCGGCGGTGAGCCTGCATCTGGTGAATCAGATTCACCCGGATATTCCGGTGATCCTCACCGACACCGGCTATCTGTTCCCGGAAACCTACCGCTTTATTGACGAGTTAACGGACAAACTCAAGCTCAACCTGAAAGTGTACCGCGCTACCGAAAGCGCCGCCTGGCAGGAAGCACGCTACGGCAAACTGTGGGAACAGGGCGTTGAAGGCATTGAAAAGTACAATGACATCAACAAAGTCGAACCGATGAACCGGGCGCTGAAAGAACTGAATGCGCAAACGTGGTTTGCTGGCCTGCGCCGCGAACAATCCGGCAGCCGCGCCAATTTACCGGTGCTGGCAATTCAGCGTGGCGTATTTAAAGTGCTGCCGATTATCGACTGGGATAACCGAACTATTTATCAGTACCTGCAAAAACATGGCCTGAAATATCACCCATTATGGGATGAAGGATATTTATCGGTCGGTGATACCCATACAACCCGTAAATGGGAACCTGGCATGTCGGAAGAAGAAACACGTTTCTTTGGCTTAAAAAGGGAATGTGGATTGCACGAAGGGTAAATATTGCCGGATAAATTAAACGCCTCTGTCAGAAATGATGGGGGCGTTTTTATTTTGCGAGCAGTATTCCTGATTTTAAACGTGAACGCCGCTGGAAGAATTATCAGGTATAGAATGGCGTCGGGTGCTTGAGGCTGTCTGGCGTTAAGCATTCGCGAGGTTCCAGATGGACAAAAGCCCCAGGCGATATTTCTATCAACCTGAGGCTTACGTTCGAACCCAAACAATTCGAATGTTAGTCTCTTCTTTGCAGGGAGGCAAGACATGCTGACAAAATATGCCCTTGTGGCAATCATAGTGCTGTGTTTTACAGTACTGGGATTCACGCTGATGGTAGGCGACTCGTTGTGTGAGTTGAGTATCAGAGAACGTGGTATGGAGTTTAAGGCAGTTCTCGCTTACGAATCGAAGAAGTAGCCACCACGCGGGGGTAAAACCCCGCGTACTGAATTGTGATGGTTTGGTCTCCTGCACCCTTTTTTAATTTATATTGTTTATGTGAATATTATGCCTATGTTTATTAT